>JBOGVG010000135.1:0-6663 GCA_050692435.1 Actinomycetota bacterium | reverse complement strand
CGGGCGCGCGCGATCGCGGCCGCAACCCTTCGGGCTCGGCGTTCCTCGCCGTAGTCGAACAGGACCCGCGCGAGCTCTTCCTCGGTGCCTGAGTTCACGAGCTCCATCGCGCTCTCGGTTCCCTCTTCGCCCCGCCCACCCATCCGCATGTCGAGCGGCCCGCGCTGGCGGTAGCTGAAGCCGCGCTCGGACCGCTCGAGCTGCATGGCGGAGACCCCGAGGTCATACAGGACGCCGTCTACCCGGTTCACCGCGGGCATGTCCGAGAACCGGGTCCGGACGGCGGCGAAGCGATCCCCGAACCGCGCGAGGCGCGCGGCCGCGATCAGGATCGCCTCTGGATCCCGGTCGAGGCCGACCACGCGGGCCACGCCGGACTCGAGCAGGGCCTGGGCGTGCCCCCCGGCCCCTACGGTCATGTCGACCACCGTCCCCCGGCCCCCCAGGAGCCGAACGACCTCGTCCACCATGACCGGCTCGTGCTCGAGCCCCCGCTCCCGCTGCTCGCCCACATGCGGCCCCTCATCCCAGGAACCGCACGACGAGAAGACCGAGGCCGAGATAGGCGGCCGTGGTCACGGCGGACAGCAGGATCAGCTGGACGCTGTGGCCGACCTCTTTCGACAATTCTCCCTTCATCTCACGCCTCCCGGATCGAGCGCCCCGGCTTGATAGGCTCCGCCGTGGGTTTGCTCGTAGCGGTCGTGGGCCTCCCGGTCCCAGATCTCCATCCGGTCGTAGACCCCGACCACGACGGTCTCCTTCCGGATCCCGGCCTCGCTCCGGAGACGCTGAGGGATCACCAAGCGTCCTTGCGAGTCGAGGTCCACGGCCTCGGCCTTTCCGAAGAACATCCGCGCGTAGGCCCGTGCCCCGGCGTCGGACAGGGGGCGTTCGCGAACCTCGCCGGCCCGCCGGTCCCATTCGGCCCTGGGGAAACAGAACAGGCACCCGTCCTGGCCCAGCGTGAGGACGGCGCCGCCGGTGAAGACCTCGCGGAATCGGGCGGGCAGGCTGATCCGGCCCTTGGGGTCCAGCTGATAGCTGTGCGTGCCGAGCAGTTCGGCCACGCGCGTTCCTCCCCTTCTCCTCCACTGAGCCCCACACTTATGCCACTAGTGCTCCACCAAGTCAAGGCATAGGGGAGAAGTAAGAGGGAGGTCCAAGAAGGAAGACGATGCGAACGGTGAGGCCGCGCCTCGCGATCAGCCGGCGGTGCGCCTGGCGACATGGCCGGCGGGGTGGCCGGCGAATGGCAGGAACGGCTCCCACTCGGGCTCGAGGCGGCCCAGGGAGAGCCGGAACCCGTCGGCGGGCGCGAACGGCCCGCGATGAAGGCGAAGCCCGGCGTCCTCCGGCAGTCGGTTCTCCTTCCTGGAGTTGCACCGGCGGCACGCCGCGACCACGTTCTCCCAGGCGTGGGCCCCACCTCTGGACCGGGGCACGACGTGGTCCAGGTTTTCGGCCGGTGCCCCGCAGTACTGGCAGGTCCAGTCGTCCCTGGCGAACACGGCTCGGCGGGTCAGCGGGGCCTGGGCCCTAAACGGGACCTTCACGAAATACCGGAGCCGCAGAACCGAGGGGGCTTCCATCTCGAACCGCTCGGAATGGAACACGATCCCGTTCGACACCAGGACCTCGGCCTTGTCCTTCAGGACGAGGACCACTGCCCTCCTGGCTGTGACCACTGCCAGAGGCTGCTGGGACACGTTGAGAACGAGCGCTCTTCCCATGCTTAGGTCTCCGGCGAGTATAGCGAGGAGGCCCCCCGATCCGGCCGAGATGCTTGAATCGGCCGAATCCCAGGGTTGTAATCCGCCCGAAGGCGGCGGGCCGACCGTCTCCGGGAAATGGGGACGCCTGAAAGAGCGAAAAAAGGGGCCGCGCGGGGCGTCCGGCAAACTCGGGTTCGGATGGCCGCCGCCTTCCCCACTTCACCTCGATCCCTGTGGCGGCGGGATGGCGGGCACCCACCGGACGCCCGCACCGTCGTACTGCGCAGGAACGCGAAGCGGCCGGGCTCCCCGGCGCGTCCCCCCGGTAAGATGGCCATTCGGGCCAGGAGGTAGTCGTTGGAGGCTCGCGAGCAAACCGAGGAGTGGCGGCGCTTCGCCGAGCGCTTCCGGGAGATCGAGGAGAACGTCGAGAAGGTCGTCCAGGGAAAGCGGCGGGAGATCCGGCTCGCCCTGGTGACCCTGGTGGCCGAAGGGCACGCCCTGATCGAGGATGTCCCCGGCGTGGGCAAGACCATGCTGGCCAAGGCCATCGCCCGATCCATCGACTGCTCGTTCCGCCGCATCCAGTTCACGCCGGACCTGCTCCCGACCGACATCACCGGCGTGAACGTGTTCAGCCAGGAGCGGGGGGACTTCGAGTTCAAGCCGGGCGCGATCTTCGCCAACGTCGTCTTGGGGGACGAGATCAACCGGGCCAGTCCGAAGACCCAGTCCGCCCTCCTCGAGTGCATGGAGGAGCGCCAGGTCACCATCGACACCGAGACGTACCAGCTCGGCCAACCCTTTATCGTGATCGCCACCCAGAACCCCATCGAGCACGAGGGCACGTACCCGCTTCCCGAGGCCCAGTTGGACCGGTTCATGATGCGGATCGGGATCGGCTACCCCTCGCCCGAGGTCGAGGTGGAGATCTTGGCCACCCACGGCGTGCGGTCCACGCTGGACGACATCGGGCCCGTGACCGACGCGCTGGGGGTCCGCGAGATGTGCGAGCAGGCTCGGCAGGTCCACGTCTCGCCGCCCATCCGCCGGTACATCGTCGACCTAGTCGAGGCCAGCCGAAACCACGCCGATGTGTACCTCGGCGCCAGCCCCCGGGCCTCCATCATGCTCCTGCGCGCGGCCCGGGCCATGGCCGCGGCGGAGGAGCGAGACTACGTCATCCCCGACGACGTCAAGTCGCTGGCGGTGCCGGTGCTGTCCCACCGGGTGATCGTCACGCCGGACGCGCTGATGACCGGCCGCGCCGCCGGCGCGGTGCTGGGCGAGATATTGCACGAGGTCGCCGTACCGGTCACCGGAAAGGCGTGAGGTGCCGTCCGCCCGCGGCGTGGTCGTGTTCTCAGCAGGGATCGGCCTGTGGGTTGCGGCCCGGCTGGCCGGATCCCCCGTCCTCCACATGATCGCGGTGGGGCTCGTGGTGTTGCCGTTCGCCGCCGCGCTGTTCGCAAGGTGGAGCCGGGTCAGGCTTCGACTGCGCCGTCGCCTGTCCGACCAGCGGGTGGCCCCGGGCCAACGGGTGACGGTGGAGCTCGAGATCGAGAACGAGTCGCCCGCGTGGACCTCGTTCCTGCTGCTCGAGGACCGGATGCCGGCGGCCCTGGGGCGGGCCGCCCGGCTGGTGATGGCCGGCATCCGCCCGAAGGGCAAACAGCAGGCCAACTACTCCCTGGTAGCTCAGGGCCGGGGCCGATACACCCTGGGGCCGCTCACCGTCGATGTGTCCGACCCGTTCTCGCTCACGAAGCTTCAGGTCGAGTTCGACCACCGCGACGACCTCGTCGTGACCCCGGAGGTCGAGCACCTCGAGGCGGGCCCGGCCTCCCCATTCGGCGCCACGAGCGGGCTGTCCAAGGCCAGGCACCTGTTCCGGACGGGGGACGAGTTCTACACGATGCGCCCGTACCAGGAGGGGGACGACCTCCGTCGCATCCATTGGCCGAGCGTGGCCCGATCGGGCCAGCTCATGATCCGGCAGGACGAGTCCACCAGGCGCTCCACCGCCGTGGTCTTCCTCGACACTCGGGAGACGGCCGTGGGAAGGAACCACTCGCCCTCGTTCGAGAAGTGCGTGTCCGCAGCGGCGTCGATCGGCGTGCTGCTGTCCCGGTGCGGGTACTCCCTCCGCCTGGCCACGTCGCACGTCCCTCCCACGCCGGCGACCGAGCAGCACCTCCTGGAGGTGCTGGCCGGGGTGGGCCACCACACCGGGCGGGTGCTCTCCGCCGGCCTGACCCGCCTTCGATCCGTGGCCGCGGGCGATACGACGCTCGTCGTGGTGACGGCGCCGCCGCAGCCACCCGAGCTCACCTCCTTGATCCGGGCCGGTGTGGTGTTCGGTCCGAAGATCGCGATCCTCGTCTATCCGACCGATCCGGCCGCGCTCCCTCCCGACCGCCAATCCCAGCTGGAGGGGCGCGCGTCGTCCGCCCGGCTCTCGCTCTCCAGGTCGGGGTGGGACGTGCTGGCCCTCCCGCCCACCGGAAAGCTACGTGACGCATGGCAGCAACAAAGCAGAGATCCTCGTCCGGCGCTCACCGCCTCGTCGCGCTAGGCGCCGTCGGCTTCCTCGCCGCCGCCACCGGAATCGCGTTCGGCCGCGTGTTCGCGGGACACGGCGCGACGTGGAAGCTCCTGGCCGCGGCGCTCGCCTCCGTGGCCGTGGCCGGGCTCCTGGAGCGTCGAAGCCTCCTCTTGGCCACCATCGCCTCCGCCGCCCTCCTGCCGGTGGTCGTGGGCCTGCTGGTCTTCCCCGACGCCACCTGGTACGGGTTCCCCGGACGGGAGGCCATGACCGCCATCCGGGAGGCACTGGAGCGAGTGGGGGAACAGGCCAGGGTGCAGGTGGCGCCGACGGCGCCGCTCCCCCCGCTCATGCTGGCTGCGGTCACGGCTGTGTGGACCGCGGCCTTCTCGGCGCACGCCTTGGCCGTGCGGGCCGGGAGCCCGCTGCTCGCCGTCCTTCCGCCGGTCGCCCTGGTGGGCTTCGCCGACACCGTGATGGAAGACGGGGCTCGCCCCGGCTACACGGTGATCCTCCTTTCTGCAGTGCTGTTCGTGGTGTTCGCCGATGGGCTCCGCCGGATCCACCGGTGGGGCCCGCTGTGGGGGGCTCGGCGCCGGCGGCTGTTCTCGACCACCGGCCACGGCGTTCGTCGCGTGGCCTTCACAGCGGTGGCCGTGGCCGTCCTCGCGCCGGGCATCCTGCCGGGGTTCCGCTCGCCCTCCCTGGTGGACTTCTCGAACTCGGGGGCCGGCAGCGTGCGGATCGACCCCTTCGTTTCTATCAAGGCCCAGCTCGAACGGAGGGACCCGATCGACCTGTTCCAAGTGGCCTCGGTGGACGAAGGCGGGACGGCGACGCCCGCGTACTGGCGCTTGTATGCGCTGGATCAGTTCGACGGGTCCACGTGGCGCAGCTCGGACCCCGAAGCCCAGGGTGGGGAACTGATGGACACCCCGGCGCGGCTCGCCGTGGCCTTCGCCCCGAGCACGGCCACGGTGCAGCAGTCATACACGATCCTCACCGACCTCGGAGACCGATGGCTGCCCATGGCCTACCAGCCGGAGACCATCGACCTGCCGTTCGGCGAGATCCGGTTCGATCCGGAGCTCACGGCAGCGCTGGCCCTGGACAGCCTGGCCGAGGGCCTCGAGTACTCGGTCAGCTCACGGGTGGTCTCCCCCACCCCGACGCAGCTGGATCGGGTGACCATCGAGGCGCCGACCCCGGGCCGATACACCTTCGTCCCCGACGGCGTTCCGCCGAGGGTGAGACAGATCGCCGAGACGTGGACGGCCGACGCCCCGACCGCCTACCGCAAGGTCCTGGCCATCCAGAACCACTTCAAGACCGCAGGCGCCTTCCGGTACTCGCTCGACGTGAGCCCCCGATCCGACACGAACGCCCTGGTCGACTTCCTGACCCGCTCGAAGACGGGGTTTTGCCAGCAGTTCGCCACCGCCATGGCCATCCTGGTCCGCGAGCTCGGGATCCCGGCCCGGGTGGCCGTGGGGTTCCGCCCCGGCTCGCAATCCAAGGGCGTCTTCACGGTGAGCACGGAGGATGCGCACAGCTGGGTGGAGGTGCTGTTCCCCGGATACGGGTGGCTGGGGTTCGAGCCCACGCCCGGCGGGTGGCAGAACCCCCTGGCCACGCCGGGCTCGTACATCTCGCCGGCGACGGTGGGGAGTTGCCCGCCCGACCTCCCCGGATGTGAGACCGGCGGCGAGACCACCGTCGGCGGCGAGAACCAGGGCCGCGCCCTGAGGAGGAAGCTCCAGAACGTGGAGGGCCCGTTCCTTGGCCAGGTGCCGGCCCCCCGCGGTGGGGACGGCGGGTTCACCGTGCCCGACCCGGGTTACGCCGTCCCCTACGGCCTCCTCCTTCTCGTGCTGCTCGGAGTGGGCGTGCTCCTGCTGGTGGCCGTGCCGGTCGCGAAGGCCGTGGTGCGAAGAAGGATGGTGCGTCGGGTAAGAGAACCCCGGGAACTGGTCGTCGCCGCGTACCGCGTGTTCGACGGCGAGGCCGCCGATGTGGGGTTGGGGCGGGCCGAGGGCGAGACGCTCGCCGAGCATCGCGAACGGCTGTCCGGGACCGTGCGCTTCTCCGACGGACACCTGGATCGCCTGACGAACGCCGCGGTCCGGGCTGCGTACTCGCGGCATCCGGTCACTCCGGCCGAGGCCCGGGACGCGGTCCGCGACGCGCGAACGGCCATCCGGGACATCCGGAAGGACGCGAAGCCGGTCCGCCGGATCCTGGGGATCTACCGGCCCGGCGTCTGAGCCTAGGTGCCGGTTTGGGCGTGGGCTGCGGCTTCCCGGAGGGCGCGGATGAACCGGTCTCGGTCCTCATGGAACTGGCCCACCTTGACCTCCACACCCGAGGCGATCTCGTCGATGGCCACGAAAAACGCGAGCTGCC
>JBOGVG010000134.1:0-3827 GCA_050692435.1 Actinomycetota bacterium | reverse complement strand
GAGGAAGCCTCGGAAGAGGATCTGGAAGAGCAGGCCGAGATCGCGGCCGAGTTCGTCGAGGGCCTGCTCGCCCGGATCGGGCTCACGGCTGAGGTGGAGCCCGGGCTTGACGACGGGACGATGTATCTCAACGTCGTGGCGGGGGAGTCCGAGGACGATGAGGAGGACATGGGCCTCCTGATCGGTCGCCACGGCCAGACTCTGGAAGCGATCCAGGAGCTGACTCGAGTGGTAGTGGGCCACAAGACCGGACTCCGATGTCGGTTGATCGTCGACGTTGAGGACTACAAGAAGCGGCAGCGGGACCGGCTGGCCTCCAAGGCGGTGGAGATCGCCAGGCGGGTGGCCCGAACGGGTCGGGAGGAGGCCTTGGACCCCATGAATGCCTATGAGCGCAAGGTGGTTCACGATGCCGTCGCCGGGGTATCCGGGGTCGAGAGCTCCAGTCAGGGTGAAGACCCCGAACGGCGGGTCGTTATCCGCCCACGGGGCTGAGGCAGCCGACCTAAGGGTCGCGTTTCACGTGAAACATCCCCCAGGGTCGCGCCCTACTGAAGATTCCTCCACGCTGGTCGAGTATGCGACCGAACTGGGCATCGATCTCGATGGGGACCAGGTGGAGGCTCTCCTGTCTTTCGAGATCCTGCTCATCGATCGGGCGATCCCGTTGGGCCTGGTGGCAAGGGGGGACCGTCCCACGGTCAGGGAGCGCCATATCCTCGACTCGTTGCGGGGGGTTCTGGCGCTCGAGCCCGCGGATACCGACGCTCTCGACCTTGGCTCCGGCGCTGGGCTTCCAGGGATCGTGGTGGCCATCGCCCGCCCCTCCTTGCGGGTAGGCCTGGTCGAGGTCAGGCGCCGAAGGGCCGCCTTTCTGGAACTCGCCGTGGAAAGGCTGGGGCTCCCCAACGTGGCAGTCCTGGCCAGGCCAGCTGGACAGCTCGATCGGGTCGTGGACGTCTGCTTCGCTCGAGCCCTGGCGGGTCTCTCGAAGACCTGGGAGATCGCCCGCCGCCTTCTCCGGCCTGATGGCCGGCTCGTGTATTTCGGCGGCGAGGGCTTCCGGGAAGCCGACCAGATGCCTCCGGACGCCTCTTCGCTGCGCCTTCTCCGGACACCCGCACTTGCAAGCTCCGGGCCGGTGGTTATCATGACCCGACAGTGACCCCACGCGGCACCTCCACGTCCGGCGAATGAGGGCAACACGGACGGTAGGGTGGGGCAACATGCCGAGCAAGCTCAGTCAGGCAGCCAGGATCTTCCCTCCGGAGGACGAGCCGAGAGAGTGAAGCAACCCTTCCATCCATCGGAGGCACAGGAGCCCGGCCGCCGCCGCACCAGAGTCATCGCCGTGGCCAACCAGAAGGGTGGCGTGGGCAAGAGCACGACCGCCGTCAGCCTCGGCGCCGCCCTTGCCGAGATGGGCCGCCGCGTGCTTGTTGTGGACCTGGACCCTCAGGGCAATGCCTCCACCGGGCTGGGGATCCGCCATGACGAGCGCAGGGTAACCGTCTACGACGTGTTGGCCAGCGACGCTCCCATCATGGAGGCGGTGGTCCAGACCCCCGTGCCGAACCTGTTCGGGGTTCCGTCGACCATCGATCTTGCAGGAGCTGAGATCGAGCTCGTCAGCCAGTTCTCCAGGGAGATGAAGCTCCGAAGGGCCATGGAGCCGCTCCGCGAGAACGGCTTCGACTTCGTCTTCCTGGACTGCCCTCCGTCGCTGGGTCTGCTGACGGTGAACGCCATGGCCGCTGCTGAGGAATTGATCGTTCCCATCCAGTGCGAGTACTACGCGCTCGAGGGGCTGGGCCAGCTCATCAAGAACGTGCGGCTGGTACAGCAGAACGTCAATCCGGCCCTGCGACTCAGCGGGATCGTGATGACCATGTTCGACCCCCGTACGAAGCTCTCGGAGCAGGTGGTTGAGGAGGTCAGAAGGTACTTCGGGGACCGTGTGTACGACACCATCATACCCAGGACGGTTCGGCTCTCGGAGGCGCCCGGATTCGGTCAGCCCATCACGGTGTACGACCCTCGCTCTACCGGCGCCAAACGCTACCGAGAGCTGGCGGGCGAGGTGATCCACAGGGAGCCGGCCGACGAGCCCGTCCCGGTCATGGACAGTCTGCCCTCCGTGATTCTCCCGCCGCTCGAGCCGGTCCCGATGACCGCCCCGCATCCCTTGCGCCCCGAGCGATCCGGCGACCCAGATGAGTTGGGTGGCCCGTCAGAGACGGGCGGCGACGGCAACGCTCTCGCCGGCGAGGCCCCGGAGGAGGTCCCCGGTGAAGAGGAAGAGGGACGGCTGAAGATGGTCGGAGGCTCGGTTGCCAGGGGGACCGGGTCGCCGGGAGATTCGGCGGGAAGCTCTGGGCAAGTCGGAGGTTCGGCGGGGCATTTCGGGCAGGTTGGCGACGCGGTCGAGGCAAGCGCAGCTGGAGGTCGAGAGTCGGCTGCGAACGAGCCAGTGCCTCCGGTACAGCCTGAAGTGAAGGTTCAGCCGAACGCGGGGGAGATCCCCGGGGTCGAGCAGCCGGCCGAGGAGCCAGCCGAGCTTGCAAACGATCACCGAGTCGAGGAGCAACCCGAGCAGGAACCCGAGGAGGGGCGGACCGCTGGTCAGGCCGGCGAGCAGGACGTGGAGCTTTCCGCGGAGGATGAGGACCAGAAGCGTCGATGGAGCCTGTTTCGAAAGGGAGGCAGGGGATGAAGCGAGGGGGGCTGGGACGAGGGTTGTCAGCGCTGATCCCGGGCGCGGTCGAGGAGGGTGCGGGGCTGCTGGAGATCCCCGTGGGGGCGATCGGCCCCAACCCCCGCCAGCCCAGGACGACGTTCCAGGACGAGTCCCTGGATGCCCTGGCCGTCTCCATCAGGGAGGTGGGGGTCCTTCAACCCATCGTCGTTCGGCGGGGAGACACCGGGTTCGAGCTGATCGCGGGGGAGCGGCGCCTTCGGGCGGCCAAGGCAGCCGGTCTGGCTACCATCCCGGCCGTTGTCCGGGAGAGCGACGACACCGAGTCCCTTCGGGAGGCGCTCATCGAGAACATCCACCGGGAGGATCTGAACCCCATCGAATTGGCCGAGGCGTTCCGTGAGCTGCTCGAGGAGCTCGAGCTCAAGCAGGAGACCCTGGCGGAGCGGCTGGGGGTGTCCCGCTCGCACGTGGCCAACACCGTCCGGCTGCTTGGCCTGCCGGCCGACGTCCAGCAGCTCCTGGCCCAGGGCAGGATCCAGGCCGGTCACGGCAGGGCCCTCCTGGCCCTGGGGGACGGCGCGGCCCAGCGGTCCCTGGCCCTTCGGGCCGCTGCCGAGGAGCTCTCGGTCCGCGATGTGGAGGAAGTGGTACGAAGGCTCGTCGACCAACCGCCCCCTGAGGCAACGACCGCCCGCGAGACGCCGCGCCGTGAGGGGATCTCCCTGGCCGAGGTGGAGGAGATCCTGTCGGAGCAGCTCGCAACCCGGGTGTCGATCCAGATGGGAAGGAAGCGGGGGCGCATCGTCATCGAGTTCGGGTCGGCCGACGACCTCGAGCGGATCGTGTCGGAGATCATCGGCTCGGGACCGGGGCTGGCCCCGAGCAACTAGGGCAAGCTACCTGCTCACGTCGTCTGTGGCAGCGCCCGCGACAGGGCCAGTTGGACGATCCGCTCGCACAGATCCGGGAACGCCAGGCCAGCGGACTGCGCCGCCATCGGCAGGAGGCTCGTGTCGGTCATCCCCGGCGACGTGTTCACGTCGACGATCCAGGGGGTGCCTCGGGTGTCGACCATGATGTCCGCCCGACCGACGTCGCGCAGGCCGAGCGTGACGAACGCCCGAGTGGC
>JBOGVG010000133.1:0-9875 GCA_050692435.1 Actinomycetota bacterium | reverse complement strand
GACGGAGTTCGGCGCGTAGCCGAACCACCCCCCGTTCGGCGCGCCGCCGAGGAACCAGCTCGAGTAGATGAACAGGCCGCCGAACAGGAACGCCCAGTAGCTGAACGCGTTGAGGCGCGGGAACACGACGTCGCGGGCGCCGATCATGAGCGGCAGCAGGTAGTTGAAGAACGCCGCCGACAGCGGCATCACCACTAGGAACACCATCGTGATGCCGTGCATCGTGAACAGCTCGTTGTACACGGCGGCATCCAGCACGGTCTGGTCGGGCCGCGCGAGCTGGAGCCTGATCAACAGGGCCTCGGTGCCGCCGATCAGGAAGAACGCGAAGGCCGTGATCCCGTACAGGATCCCGATCTTCTTGTGGTCGACGGTCGTGAACCAACTCCAGAACCCCGTCGTCGCGTGCGGGCGCCGGAGCAGGCCGCCAGGCCGCTCCGCCGGGACGCTCACGCTCGCCACGTGTTCCTCACCTCACTCCAACGTGGTCAGGTACGCCACCACCTGGTCGAGCTGCTCAGCCGAGAGACCGTAGTCGGGCATGAACGAGCCGGCCTCGAACGCGCGCGGGTCGGCGATCCAGCCTCGCAGGTTCTCGGGGGTCGTGGCCAGCGTGCAGCCGCGGAAGCATTGCCGGCTCATCAGGTGGGTCAGGTTCGGTCCCCCATTGGCGAGAAGCGGTTGACCGCTGGGACCCTCCAGCCCCGCGACCGCGTGACAGTCGGTACAACTTCCACCCGTGGGAAGCGGCGACGTGAAGACCTCCAAACCGGCGGCCGCTTGGCTCCGGGCCTCTGGTGGCGCCGCCGGCGCCTGTTGCTCGGTCACCCATCGGTCGAAATCCTCGGGGGTGTGGGCCACGACCGTGAACTTCATGTACGCATGCGCCAGGCCGCAGAACTCCTTGCACTGCCCCTCGTAGACGCCGGGCTCGTCCGCTTGGATCGTCAGGTGGTTGGTCTGATTCGGGATCACATCCTGGGTCCCCGCGAGCTCGGGCACCCAGAACGAATGGATCACCGACGCTCCGATCGCGGCGGGCGGGGGTTGATCCGTCGAGCCCTGACAGGCGCTCGGCGCCGGAGGGCCGCCCTGGCTGGGAATCGGATCCCCGTACCCGAAGCCCACGGCGCACAGCGTCAGGTACACGGGCTTGCCGGTCGGGATGTGCAGCTCGTTCGCGGTCAGGATCTGTTGGTCCGGGTAGTCGAACTCCCACCACCACTGGTGCCCGATCACGCTCACGTTCAGCACTCGGCCGGTCGGCTCGGCGGCCAGGTCGTAGATGGTGGAGACGGTGGGGACGGCCACCCCGACCAGGATCAACGCCGGCAGGATGGTCCACGCGATCTCCAGGCGTTTGTTGCCGTGAACCTGGGGCGGGATCCCCTGGCGACCACGGCGGTGCCGGTACCGGATGACGAGGTACAGGAGCAGGCCCTCGACGACGAAGAAGATGGCGGTGGCGATCCAGAAGACCGGCCTGAACAGGTTGTCGATCTTCTCGGCGTAGCGGCCGGCCGGCTCGAGGGAGTCCTGAGAGGCGTTGGGGGCGCAAGCCGCCGCGACCAGGGCCAGGGCGATGCCGCCCGGGACCAGCCGTGACAGCTTCCGCACGATCCTCCCCGTCATCCGACCCCCGCGTACGAGTGCAGGCCGACGATCCACAGGTTCACCGCGTAGTACGTGATGAGGAGCGAGGTGAACCCCACCAGGGCGATGACGGCGGCGCGGCGGCCCCGCCATCCCGACGTGGCCCTGGCGTGGAGGTACCCGGCGAAGATCACCCACGTGATGAACGACCACGTCTCCTTGGGGTCCCACCCCCAGTACCGGCCCCACGCCTCTTCGGCCCAGATGGCCCCGGCGATCACGGCGAACGTCCAGATGGGGAAGGCGAACGCGATCGTGCGATAGGCCACTCGGTCCAGGGTCGCGGCAGGGGGGAGCAGACCGCGCCGCGTGGCTCCGTCCCCCACGGGCTCGTCGGCGCCGGCCTCGAAGTGGGGCGGCGCGTCCTCCAGGTCCACGGCCCCACCCATGATCGGCGCAACGGCCGCCCCGGCCCGCCGCTCCCGCCGGTCCTTCACCAGGTACAGCATGGTGATGACCCCACCGAGGGCGAACAGCGAGGACCCGGTGATGGCGGCCACCACGTGGATCTTGATCCAGTACGAGTTCAACGCCGGCACCAGGGGCGCCGGTCCGACGTACAGGAACAGCACGGCGACGGCCATGGTGAGCACCGAGAAGGCCAGGACGAACCCCCCCACCACCCGGACCTTGTAGACGCCCTCCACCACGAACAGGTAGCCGGCCACGACGAGGAGTGCGAGCAGGGAGGAGTACTCGTACATGTTGCCCCACGGCACGCGTCCTGCGGCGAACCCCCGGGCCATCACGGACACGGCGTTCGCCGCCAGGCCGAGGAACGCCGCCGAGCTGGCCAGGCGCCACACCGGCTGCCGCCGAAACGTCAGGTAATGGAAGTAGCCGAGCATCCCGGCGACGTAGGCGAACAGCGCGACGTTGAAGGCGTCGGTGGAGAGGCGCGTCCACTGCTCCGTGCTCACGACGCTCTCACCATCCCCCTCGAGGCCTTCGCCAGCTCGTCGACGAGCCGAGCGAACTCCTCCTCGAACTGGCTCCTGCGCTGGAGGGCGAAGCCGCCGACCTTCAGCACACTTCCCGACCCGTTCGGTTCGGCCGTGACCCACACCTTCCGCCGGGAGGTATACAGCGCGGGCAGCAACCCCACCAACAGCAGGATAGCCGCCACGAGCATGATCCACAGGCCGCGGTCCCGCTTCACCTCGAGCACCGTGTACTGGCGGAGATGAGGGAACGAGATGGACAGGCCGTCGCCGAGGCGCTCGGTCCGGCCGGCGCCCAGCACGCCCCTCTTCCATTCCCGCATGGCGGCGGTGTCGAGCACGGTCCCGCTCTGCACGCGGTCCGTGCGCAGGTCGCCTCGGTACGCCGTGTACGTCATGACCGGCGCGAACTCGGTGAGCATGGGCATGGCCTGGCCCGTCTCGAGCAGCGCGTAGAGCGCACGGCTGTCCGGGTACAGCTGGAACCGGATCCCCACCTGGGGCGAGAGGGACGGTAGCTTGACCACGCAGTTCCACGGGAGCTGGAGTGGGCTCACCCCTTCGGGCGGACGGCCCTGCGTGCACACGACCGGCGCAGACGCCAGGGGCACGCCGTCCTTCTCGACCTCGATTACGGGAGCCCATCCATACCCGAACTGGTAGAACTTCACGTCGCCCGCCCCCGCCGGGTGGTTCACCCGGATCTCCACGCTCCGCACGATGTCGCCGTTCGGCTCGTACAGCTCCGCGCGGGTCACGAAGTCCTCCGGCAACCCGGACGGGATGCGGTACGTGGCGGTGAAGTCGTCGACGCGGATCCGGATCCCCGAGTGGTCCTCGTTGAAGAACCGCCCCTCCCGGATCTGGCCGTCGTAGTTCGCGTGGGCCTCGGTCCACGTCTCGCCCTCGACGATCGCGACCCGGCCGGAGAAGCCCGTCCCCTTGCCCCACACGATGCCCATCAGGATCAGGAGGAACGACCAGTGGAACAGGAGGCTGCCGGCCTCCCGGGCCAGCCCCTTGTCGGCGGCCAGGGAGGGCGGTCCCGCCCCGTTGCCCTGGGACACCCGGAACATCCGCCGTCGAAGCACGCGTCGCGCGCCCGAGATGGCCCGGTCGGGCTGGACCGGCACGGCCCGCTCGGCGTAGTGCCGCATGGCGTCGAGCTCGCGAGCCGGCTGGGGCTTGGCCCGGGCGTTTCGGACCAAGGCCCGGGTCCGGGGGAAGAGGCAGGCGGCCAGCGAGATGAGCAGCAGCGTGTAGATCAACGTGAACCACCAAGACCCGTAGACATCGAACAGGCCGAGCTGGTTGAAGATCCTTGCTCGGAGCGGGTGGTCCCGGAACGTCGCGGCGATCCGGGCGTCCGCCGTCCCCGCCTGCGGCACGAGTGAGCCGGCCACCGCGGCCAGGGCCAGCAGCAGGAGCAGCACGAGGGCCGTACGCATGGACCGGAGGGTCCGCCAGACCAGCGCGACCGACTGGCGGAGGGTCATCCGAGGGGCACCCGCGGCGGAGAACGACATCCCGGCGCCTCGATTCTAGGGGAAGGCCTCTCGGAGCACGCCGGTCAGATGGCGGGCGTGAACCGTCCGATGAGGTCGAAGACCGGCGCCAGGATGCGGGTCCACTGGTTCGTCACCACCAGAACACCGATGGCGATCATCAGGGCGCCCGAGGTACCGGCGAACCAGTGATAGTTGCGCTTCACCAATTCCAGGGCCCCCATGAGCCGGCGGATCCCCAGCCCCACGAGCAGGAACGGCAGCCCCAGCCCCAGGGAGTACACGAACAGCAGGAACGCCCCCCGGGCGGAGCCGCCCCGGGCGGCCGCCACCGCGAAGATGCCCGCCAGCACCGGCCCGATGCACGGGGTCCACCCCGTGCCGAAGGCCACCCCTAGGGGGAATGCCCACGCCGGCCCCGGCTTCACCCGCGAGAGGAGCGGGCGGCGTTCCGCGAACAGGCCCGGCCACCCGGTGCGGAACGCGTAGAAGATCATGAGCAGTCCGAACCCGATGATGATCGCCCCCGCGATCCGCGTCCCCAGCTCGGACTTCAGCAGTCGCGGAAGGGTCCCGCCGGCGAAGGCCCCAAGGGCCGAGAACACCGCGGCGAAGCCCCCGATGAACAGCAGGATGGGGATGACCGGCCGCTCGTTCCTCGGCTGGCCGCCCGAGACGAACGAAACGTACCCCGGGACCAACGGGAACACGCAGGGTGAAGCGAACGACACAACCCCGGCGGCGAAGGCCAACCCGGGCGCCCACCACGACGCCAGCCCACGCTGGACGAAGTCCGCGATCACGAAGAAGTCGCCGTCCGTCTGGCCGAACCTCCGGTCGGGAGTGTAGGCGGGGCCGGGTTGTGGCCCGGGCCCCATCCGCGCCATAGTGTCTCCGGTTTGTGAAGTGATTCACAAGGGCGGGTACCATGGAACAGGCACGTAAGGGGGCCCCAGGGCCCCGGCGATAATCGCCGATCGCACGCTAGGATGGGAACCGGATGAGGGTTCCGAGCAAGCTCGTCGAGCTGAAGGGACGGGCCGAGCCCGTCGTCAAGAACTTCGAGTGGACCTGGACGAAGGCGCTCGTGTTCTGTCTCGGCCTGTGGTTCTTCATCCTCATCACCGCCGTGGTGATCCCGTCCTTCTGGATGTACTTCGCCGAGCAGAAGCTGGGATGGGGTGGCCCCTCGGGTACCGGCGATTGGTTCCTGGAGGTCCGGGATGCCGTCGCCCTGGGGCTGACCACCGGGCCGTTGCTCACGATCGTGGTGGCGGCGGTGATCATGCAGAACTGGCGACGGAAGCTGCGAGGGGGGACCGCCGATCGGCCGACCGGCGGCTACCGGTGATGGAACGCCCGTAGGAGGCCCCGACCGAGATGCCCTTCCAGAAGACCGAGGTCGACATCCACACCGACTACCTCGTGGAGGCCGTCGACCCCGTGTGGCTCTCTCAGGGGGTGAGGTCCCCGAAGCACCTGATGCTGGACCCGGACAACTGCATCCTGTGCCGGGCCTGCGAGGACGTTTGCCCCTGGAACTGCATCTTCATGCTTTCCCCGGAGATCGTGGAGGACGCCGCCGAAGACGCCGTGGAGGCCGAGGTGGTGGGGGCGAACGCCGTCTTCGTGGTCGACGACAACGCGTGTACCCGGTGCTCGGTGTGCGTGGAACGGTGCCCCACGGACGTGCTCTACTACGCGCGGCTCCCCGAGGACTCGGGGGGCAGGCGAACCATGGCCACCGTGCCCATGTCCCAGAAGGCCGAGGAAGAGTAGCCCGGATGAAGGAGAGGGGAAGGGCTGGGTGAAGCTCAAGCCGCCGTCTCCCACCGAAGTCCTGGATCGGGTCCGGGAGACCGAGGTCTGGAAGTCCATGTTCCGGCCGGGGTCGATCTTCCGGAAGGGCTACAAGGACACGTCGCGGGACCGAGCCCTGGCCACCATGAACAACGTCCTGTACCACCTCCACCCGGTGAAGATGAAACGCCACGGGCTGAAGCTGACCTACACGTTCTGCCTGGGCGGCCTGTCGTTCTTCCTGTTCATCGTGCTCACCGTCACCGGCATCTTCCTCATGTTCTTCTACCGGCCGATGGCCGACGTGGGTGGGGCAGCCGCATACGGCGACATGCAGAGCATCCGAACCTCGGTGTTCTTCGGTGACTTGGTCCGGAACCTGCACCGATGGGGAGCCCACCTCATGGTGCTCACCGTGACGCTCCACATGGCCAGGGTCTTCTACACCGGCGCGTACAAGCCGCCCCGAGAGTTCAACTGGGTGGTCGGCGTGATCCTGTTGTTCCTCACGCTCGGCCTCTCGTTCACCGGCTACCTGTTGCCGTGGGACCAGCTCGCCATCTGGGCCGTGACCGTCGGCACCAGCCTGGCCGGTTACTCGCCGTTCGTGGCCAAGCAGGCCAACTTCATCTTGCTCGGCGGCGTGGTGGTCGGCCCCCAGACCCTGCTCCGGTGGTACACGCTGCACGTCCTGGCCCTGCCGTTCGTGATGGTGCTGTTCCTGTCCGTGCACTTCTGGCGGATCCGCAAGGACGGCGGCATCTCCGGACCGCTGTAACGAGGAGGAGGGAGGATTGGCGCGAGAGGACACGCCGCTCGACCAGGAGACCCTCGACAGGGTGCTGGCCGAGGAGCTGGCCAAGGGTACGGACCGGCGGGTTGCCGAAGGACGGGCTCGCTCCGCCGCAGTCAAGGCTTATCGCGCCGCGCACGGCGAAGCGCCGGCGCAGGCCGCGGCGGCTCCCTCGGGAGCGCAGGAAGCGGCCACTCGGACCGAGTCGGCTCAGGCGGGGACCCCCGCCGCCCCGGCGGCTCAGCCCGTCGCCGCATCGTCCGGCGCCCCCTCGGTCGCTGCCCCCGCCGTCGCCGCTCCCGTGGTGCCGTCTCCGGTCCGCGAGGCGCCGCTCCCCACCGGCAACGTGCCCGAGCCGAAGAAGGGGGCGCCGGAGAAGCACCGCCTGCTTGCGCTGGTCCCGCCCGAAGGCATCCAGCGGGTCGAGCGGGAGCAGGGCGACCGCATCAACGTGTGGCCGCACCTGCTGATCGAGGAGTTCATCGCGCTCCTTCTGATGTCGGCGGGGATGATCATCTTCTCGACGTTCGTGAACGCCCCCCTTCGGGAGCTGGCCAACCCGAACCTCACGCCGAACCCCTCGAAGGCGCCGTGGTACTTCCTCGGCCTTCAGGAGCTCCTGCGCTACTTCCATCCGCTCGTGGCCGGGGTGACCATCCCGTTCGTCATCATCCTGACCGGGCTGGCCGCGGCGCCCTTCATCGACCGCAACCCGAGCACGAAACCGGGTGACCGGAAGCTCGCGATCACCATGTTCACGATGCTCTTCACGTTCGGCGCGACCCTCACGATCATCGGGTCGTTCTTCCGGGGCACCGGCTACAACTGGGTGTGGCCGTGGGCCCAAGGGGTGTTCTTCGAGCTATGACGCCCCTGGCCCTGTCGACCGGGACCGTCGCCGCCCTCGTGGTCATCGTGGTGATCGACCTGTTCGCCGTGGTCTTCGGCCTGTCGTTCGTGCGCGCCCGCCGGGCGGCACGGGCCGAGGTGGCGGCCCCCGGCGCGCCCGCCGTTCGCGGCGAAGCCCCTCCCAAGGCGCCGAAGCCGGTGACCCGGCGGGAGTTCTTCCGGCGGTCGCTCCTCGCCTCCCTCGCGGTGTTCTCGGCTGAGTTCGGAGGGGCCACCCTGGCGTTCCTGTGGCCGAACCTGAAGGGCGGCTTCGGATCGCTCATCAACGCGGGGAGCGTCCAGGACATCGTGAGCGAGATCGCCTCAACCAGCCAGCCGTTCTACTACGGCCAAGGCCGGTTCTACATCATCCCCTACGACGGACAGCCCTCGAACGGCGTCGACTACGAGGCCGAGGGCCTCGCGGCGCAGGGGATCATGCCGCTCTACCAGCGCTGCGTGCACCTCGGCTGCCGGGTCCCGTTCTGCCAACAGTCCCAGTGGTTCGAGTGCCCGTGCCACGGCTCGAAGTACAACCTGGCCGGCGAGTACAAGCTGGGCCCCGCGCCCCGTGGGCTCGACCGGTTCCACGTCACCATCACCGAGACCGGTGACGTGATGGTGGACACGTCCGTCATCGTGCTCGGCCCGCCCCGGGGAACGGACACGACCAAGGAGCCTCCCCAGGGCCCCTTCTGCGTGGCGCCGGGATGAGGCGCAAAGCGCCGGGCGGGCGGGAGATTGCGGGATGAGGCGCGAAGCGCCGGGCGGGCGGGAGATGGCGGGATGAGGCGCGAAGCGCCGCGCTGGCCGGAGAAGAGGGGATGATGGTTGGGCTCACGAGGGCCCAGGGCATCATCCTCGCGGTCGGCGGGGCCGTCTTCCTGCTGGTGGCAGGGGCCGCGCTGCTGTCGAGAGGCCGGCCCCGGCAGGTGGAGGCGCCGGAGATCCCCGGGGCGATGCGGCCCGGCCCCTCGGACCAGGACCTGGAGACGCCGCTCCTGCACAAGCTCCAGGGCTGGGGGGTGCTGCTGGTCGGGTTCTTCGCGATCTGGCTCCCGCTGACGTTGGTGCTCGAGCCCGGCACCAACCTGGACCAGGACCGGGCCCTCCTCACGGAGTCGATCGCGCGGGGGGAGCGGAGCGTCCTGCTCTTCTCGGAGGAGAACCAGGGTGGCGTGGGCTGTGTCCGTTGTCACGGTCCGGAGCTTCGGGGCACGCTCATCCCAAACACCGCTTCGCCCGGTGCCGGGGCCATCGTCACGCCGAATCTCACGACGGTTTGCGGTGGACCGTGGACCGGCCACCCCAGGATCTACAGCCTCGACGACGTCTACGCCACCATTGAGCGGGGTCGAGCTCCCGTCATGCCGTCCTGGAGCATCCGTTACGCGGGCGCCCTTGACGACCAGCAGATCAACGACATCGTGAACTACGTCGTTTCGATCCAGGACGAGTCGGTCACGTTCGAGCACAACGTGTGCATCAACCCCGACGCAACGGAAGCCGCCGTCGAGGAGTTCCTGAACGGCGACATCAACCAGAAGCCGGAGCCCGCGGACGTGCAGACATGACCGCCGCCGACACCTGCCTGGGATTCTCCGTCGAGTGCGGCACGTTGGTGAAGGGCGGCCTCGCCGTGGTGATGGCCCTCGTGCTGTTCGTGGGAAGCGTGCTGCTGTTGCTCTCGGTCGTGTTCGGCCGGACCCTCGGATACCTCGTCCTCGCGGCATCGTTCTTCGGATGGATGGTGCTCTTCTCCGCCCTGTGGGTCTTCGGCTTCTGGTCCCAGGGGCTGGAAACCCCGGTGGACCTGGGGCCTCGCGGCGCCGAGCCGGGATGGGTCGTGGAGGCCGCCGGGCAGGACCTGACGGATCTTCCCTTCCCCGAGTACGAGGATTACCCGGAGGCTTGGGAGGAACCCGACACCAGCCTGTCCGCCTCCGTGCAATCCGTGACGGGGACGGTGCAGACCTACCTGGCGGAGCAGGCCAACGAGGAGGCAGGCAAGGGAGAGTTCGAGCCGGGAGCCTTCCAGACCACCGACTTCACCGTGCAGAACGTGCGGTTCGCCGCGGCCGATGACGTGTCGCTCGCCGCGGCCGAGGGCCACTACAACGGCGGCGGCCCGTTGGTCACGCTGTACCTTCGGCACGACAGCGGGAGCGTCTCCAGGTATTCGTGGATGTTCCTGATCGGCTCGACGGTCGGCCTCCTGATCCACCTGCCGCTCCTGGACCGGGCGGAGCGGCGGCGCAAGGACATCCTGACCGGCGGGACGTCGCCGCCTTGGTA
>JBOGVG010000132.1:0-14780 GCA_050692435.1 Actinomycetota bacterium | reverse complement strand
CTTCGCTTCTGGAAGTCCCGGATGGCCTCGTACAGGTGCTCGCGGTTGAAGTCCGGCCACAGCACCGGCGTGAAGTACAGTTCCGAGTAGGCCGCTTGCCACAGCAGGAAGTTCGAGATCCGCTCCTCGCCGCTGGTTCGGATGATGAGGTCGGGGTCGGGCGTGTCGGGGTGGTACAGCCGCGAGGAGATGCTCTCGGGGGTGAGCTTCTCCCCCCGCAGCCGACCGGCGTCGTGCTCGGCCAGGATCTTCTTCACCGCGTCGACGATTTCGACCCGTCCGCCGTAGTTGAAGGCGATGGTCAGCCTCATCCCGGTGTTGTCGCGGGTGAACTCCTCGGAGATCTCCATCTCCCGGAGCACCGAGCGGGGGACGCGCCAGTCCCGACGGCCAAGGAACCGGACCCGGACGTTCATGACGTCGAGCTCGTCCCGTCGCCGGCGAAGGAGCCCTCGGTTGAACCCCATCAGGTACCGGACCTCGGCCTTCGGCCGGTTCCAGTTCTCCGTGGAGAACGCGAACATGGTGAGCCACCCCAGGCCAACCTCCACACCACCCTGGACCGTGTCCCACATGGCCTGCTCCCCCGCCGCATGGCCCTCGGTCCTGGGAAGCCCGCGTTGGGTGGCCCACCGGCCGTTGCCGTCCATGACGATGCCGACGTGCGCGGGGACCCGGGTGGGGTCGATGTCGGACAGGTAGGTGCTCATGGCGCCAGGCTCCCTGCCAGGATGGGGAGACTCTTCATCCGCCGCTCCAGGTGGTACTCGGCGAACCCGAACAGCAGCCAACGGGCCTCGCGTCGGACCGCGAGGTTGGGAGCCGTGCCATTCGCGTCGAGGAGACCGGCGGCGGCCAGCCCGCCGAGGTACCCGAGCGCCTCCCGTGAGGCTTGGCCGGCATCGTGCTCGGCGCAGGCCCGGCACACCGCGCCGCCCTGGCCGCTGGCGAACAGGTCGGGGTCGGGCCGACCACAGACCGCGCAGGCGGTGAGGCTGGGGTGGAACCCCGAGAGCGATAGCAGTTTCAGCAGGAACGACTCGGCCACCGCGGTAGGGTCGGCCGGCCGGGTCTCAAGGGCCCGGAGGCCCGAGACCAGTAGCAGGAACAGGCGGACGTTCCGTTCGTGCTCCTCGGCCACCTTGTCCACGGCCTCGAGCATGGTCTCCCCCGCCGCGAACAGCCCGAGGTCGTCGCGAAGGGCCCGGAACGGCGAGATGATCTCGGCCTGGCTGATCGTGTCGAGCGAGCTCCGGCCCCGATAGACCATCAGCGAGACGTGCGTGAAGGGCTCGAGGCGGGCCCCGAACCGGCTGTTGGTCTTGCGGATGCCCTTGGCCACGGCCCGGACCTTGCCGGCGCCCTGGGTCATCACGGTGACGATCTTGTCGGCCTCGCCCAGCTTCACCGAACGAAGGACGACGCCCTGTTCCTTGTAGAGGGGCATCACCGGAATCGTAGCGCCCGGCCCGGACCGGCTTCCGGGAACGGGTTTGGCGATTCCGTGAAATCCGGGAGCCCGGCTGCACGGCGGCTCGCACTCCTGGGGCGAGGGGATCCCTACGAGCCGAGGTAGGACTCGACCGCAGCAGCGAACTCGTCCAGGTCCGAGAGCCGGCCCACGCTGTCCCAGACCAGGGCCGGATCCACGTCGAGGTATGCATGCACCAAGATGTTTCGGAGGCCGGCAGCGAGCCGAAGTCGGCGCGCCAGGTCCTCCTTGATGACCCCGATCCCAGCGAGCAGCGTGAAGGTCGAGGCGTAGTCCTCCGGGGTCTCCGGCGAGTCCTCCGCGACGATGTGGTTGGCGATGTCGATCGCCGCCTGGGTCGCGAGCTGGAGGTGCCGCTCCGCCTGTGCCTGAAAGCCCTCGTCGGCGAGGAACGCTTTCCGACCGGCCCCGTGGATGGCTCGGAGGCGCGAGACCCGACGGTCCAGTTCGCGGAGCCTTCGGCGGACGGCCTCATGGTCGACCAAACCGGCGCTCTCTGATCCGCTGGCGGAGTCCCTGGGCCTGGACGCGACGGAACGGCTCCATGTCGAGGTAGCGGTCGACTGTGCTCACGCGGTGCTGGATGCGAGCCCGCTCGTCCCTGGAGAGGATGAGCCTGCCGTCCCGAAGCACCCGATAGGCCAAAGCGATCGAAGCTTCGTTCAGCAGGATCACGTCGACGAGGTCCGAACCGATGGCCGACGACACTTCCCCGACCAGGTCGAGCTGACGCTCCAACGGGTCGCCGTCCTCCTGAAGAAGGACCGCGACATCGACGTCGGAGAGCGGCCCCGCGGTCCCCCGAGCCGTGGACCCGAAGAGGTAAGCCACGAGCACATCGTGGTGCCTCTCGAGCGCCTCTCTCAGCCTCGTCTCCAAGGTGTCCATCTTGGGCATCGTAGCGTGGCATCCACCGAATCACCGACGCGTGGGTGTGGTCCGGCCCGCCGGTACGCGCTCAGGCCCCCATCGGGTGCCAGACCGTCTTGAACTCCATCAGGGCCGTGATCTCGTAGGGGCTCTGCGCTTCCGGCGAGAACGGGTCGGCCGCCTTGGCTCTGATCACGCGCTTCACGTTCTCGGCCGATAGGGACTCGACCTCGGCCCGCATGTGCTCGGGCACGCCCGTGACATCGATCGCGTTCAAGTCCATGTGCCCGGCCAGCCACGGGACGAGCTCCTTCGTGAAGCCGGTGAGGACGTTCACGACGCCGCCCGGGACGTCGGAAGTCGCGAGCACCTCGGCAAGCGACACGGCCGGAAGCGGCGCTCTCTCGCTGCCGAGCACGACGGCGGTGTTGCCGCTCACGATGGCCGGTGCCAGGCGCGACACCAGGCCGAGCAACGGCTGATCCGGCGGTGCGACGATTCCCACCACGCCGGTCGGCTCGGGGATGGTGAAGTTGAAGTACGGGCCGGCGACCGGGTTCGTGGCCCCCAGCACCTGGTGAACCTTGTCGCACCACCCCGCGTACCACACCCACCGGTCGATCGCGGCGTTCACGCCCCGCGCCTGGTCGGCGGCGCCGGCGTCGGTCAGCTCCGCCTCGAACTGCGCCCGTCGCCCTTCCATCAGCTCGGCCACCCGGTACAGGATCTGGCCCCGGTTGTATGCGGTCTTCGCGGCCCACCCGGGCTGCGCCGCCCGCGCCGCCCGGACCGCTTCCCGAAGGTCCTTCCGCGAGGCCCGCGCCGCCCACGCCAGCAGCCGTCCGTCTTCCCCGAAGATTTCGTAGGAGCGGCCCGACTCGCTCCGCGGGAACTCGCCCCCGATGAACAGCTTGGCCGTGCGCCGGACGGGGACCCGCTCGCTCATTCGGAGTCCCCGTCGAAGTCGAGGTACGGCTCCAGCCCGTGGAGCCCGCCCTCCCGGCCGAACCCGCTCTCCTTGTACCCGCCGAACGGCGACGAGGGGTCGAACCGATTGAACGTATTGGCCCACACCACCCCGGCCTTCATCCGTTCGGCCATCCACAGGATCCGCGAGCCCTTGTCGGTCCACACCCCCGCCGATAGCCCGTAGGGCGTGTTGTTCGCCTTCTCCACGGCCTCGGCCGGTGTGCGGAAGGTGAGGATCGAGAGCACCGGCCCGAAGATCTCCTCCCGGGCGATGCGGTGCGACTGCGAGACGTTCGTGAACAGCGTGGGGCGGAACCAGAACCCCCGTTCCGGCAGAACGCACTCGGGCTGGTACATCTCGGCGCCTTCCTCTACGCCGGAGGCCACCAGCTCCTCGATCTTCTGGAGCTGCTGCCGAGAGTTGATGGCGCCGATGTCGGTGTTCTTGTCGAGCGGGTTCCCCACCCGGAGGGTTTGGAGCCGGTCCTTTAGCTTGTCCAGGAGTGGCTCGAACGCTGGCTCCTGCACGAGAAGCCTGGAGCCGGCGCAGCACACGTGGCCTTGGTTGAAGAAGATGCCGTTGATCACGCCTTCCACGGCTTGGTCCAGCGGCGCGTCCTCGAAGACGATGTTCGCGGCCTTCCCTCCGAGCTCGAGGGTGAGCCGCTTGCCCGTCCCGGCCAGGGCTCGCCGGATGATCTTCCCCACCTCGGTCGAGCCCGTGAACGCCACCTTGTTCACACCGGGGTGCGTCACGACGTTCGAACCGGTCTCCCCGGCTCCCGTCACGATGTTCACCACACCCGGCGGCAGCTCCGCCTCCTGGACGACCTGCCCCAGCAACAGGGCCGTGAGCGGGGTGGTCTCGGCGGGCTTCAGGACGGCCGCGTTGCCGGTCGCGAGCGCCGGCGCGAGCTTCCACGCCGCCATCAGCAGCGGGAAGTTCCACGGGATCACCTGCCCCGCCACGCCGAGCGGCCGGGGCCGGCGATGGGGGAAGGCGTACTCCAACTTGTCCGCCCACCCCGCGTAGTAGAAGAAGTGCGCCGCGGCCAGGGGCAGGTCCACGTCGCGCGACTCCCTGATGGGCTTACCGCCGTCCATCGTCTCCAGCACGGCGAACTCGCGGGCCCGCTCCTGGAGCATGCGCGCGATGCGGAAGAGGTACTTCGCCCGCTCGGTGCCCGGCAGGTCGCGCCACCGCCGCTCGTGCGCCTCCCGTGCGGCGCTGACAGCGAGGTCGACGTCCTCCGGTCCGGCCTCGGCCACCTCGGCAAGCGTCTCCTCGGTGGCGGGGTTGATGGTCTCGAAGTACCGGCCGGACTTCGGTTCGACGAACTCGCCCCCGACGAACAGGCCGTACCGGTCCTCGAGGCGGACGATATCGGTGGACTCGGGAGCGGTCGCGTACGCCCAGATCGGCTCCCGCCGCTCGGGCGCCTTCGGTTCCTGCCTTTCGATCTTCGCCATGGTCAGTCGATGGTGAAGTAGTCGGGGCCCTGGTACCGGCCGGTCCGCTCCTTGTCGATCTGCATCAGCACGTCGTTCAGGAGCGTGGAGGCGCCGATTCGGAACAGGTCAGGCGTCATCCACTCCGCGCCGAGGGTCTCGTACACGAGCACCAGGTACTGGATGGCCTGCTTCGATTGGCGGATCCCGCCGGCCACCTTCACGCCGACCCGGCGGCCGGTCTCGTGGAAGAACTCGCGGGCAGCCTCCATCATGCAAAGCGCCGCGGGCAGGGTGGCCGCCGGCGTGATCTTGCCCGTCGAGGTCTTGATGAAGTCGGCCCCCGCCGCCATGGCCAGCACCGAGGCCTGCCGGATGCGGTCGTAGGAGCCGAGCTCGCCGGTCTCCAGGATGACCTTCAGGTGCGTGTCGCCAACGGCCTCTCGGGCCGCCACCAGCTCCTCGAAGGCCTGCGCGTACCTGCCTCCCAGGAACAGGGAGCGGTTCAGCACGATGTCGACCTCGTGAGCGCCGAGCTCAACGACCTCGCGCACCTCGCGGAGGCGGGAGTCGAGCGGGCCGAGGCCGCTGGGGAATCCGCCGGCTACGGAGGCGACCTTCACACTCGTGCCCTTCAGTTGCCCCACCGCGACCGGGACGAGGTGCGGGTACAGGCACACGGCCGCGACGGAGGGGATCGAGGAGTCGATCGGGTTCGGCCGGACGGCCTTGGCGCACATCGCCACGATCTTGCCCGGGGTGTCCGAGCCTTCGAGTGTCGTTAGGTCCATGCACCGGATGGCCAGGTCGAGGGCCCATAGCTTCGACTCGCGCTTGATCGAGCGCTTGGCGAGGGACGCCGCTCGCTCCTCAAGGCCCACGGCATCCACGGCCGTCGTCCGCGCGACCAGCCTCGCCGCTTCCTTGGCGCTGAACCGGAGGGGAGTGGTGGACCGACGCTCGATCTCGGCTGCCTGGGACATCCGCTCGGCTTTCTCAGCAGGGAATGCCATGGTAGCCCAATCCTCGGAACCCCCGGCCCGGAAGCGGTCAGGAAGGGTGCGGGAACGAGTTCGGGCCGAACGCGTCGGGGATGAGGTCCTCCAGCGCCCACGTGGCCCGGGCCCCACCGGTCGATGCGGATACGACCAGAGACTCCGGTCCGAACTCCCACAAGACCTGCCGGCACCCCCCGCACGGAGGCGTCGGCCGGGGCTGGTCGGTCACGACGGCGATGCAGTCGATCCGCCGCTCCCCCGCCGCCACCGCTGCCGCCGCTGCGTTCCGCTCCGCGCACACCGACACCGGGTACGACGCGTTCTCCACATTCACGCCGGTGAAGATCCGCCCACCCGCGAGGACCGCCGCTCCCACATGGAACCCACTGTACGGCGCATACGCGTTCGCCCGGACCTCGGTGGCCGCAGCGACCAGGTCCTCGATCCGCTCATCGGGCGGTTTACTCAGCGGTTGCCTCCGCCGCGTCCGGCGCCGTCTCCTCAGGCCTCCGGCTGATCAGCACCTTGGCGATCCGCCGGCCGTTCACCTTCTCGGCCTTGAACGTCAGGTTCTGGTAGACGACCTCCTCCCCCTCGTCGGGGATCGAGCCCATCAGCCCGAGCATCAGGCCGCCCACCGAGTCCCACTCCTCGTCGGGGAGCTCCGCGTCGAGCAGCTCGTTCACCTCGTCGATCCCCACGCGGCCGTCCACCCGGTAGATGCCGTTGCCCAGGTCTACCACGCCCGGCTCCTCGCGGTCGTACTCGTCGGTGATCTCGCCGACCAGCTCCTCCAGGAGGTCCTCCAACGTCACCAGGCCCGACACGGAGCCGTACTCGTCGGTGACCAGCGCGATGTGGAACTTCTGCTGCTGCATCTCGCGGAGCAGGTCGGCCACCTTCTTCGACTCCGGCACGAAGTGGGCCTCGCGGACGATCTCCGAGAGCGGCATGTCGTGCTTGCCCTGATGGAGCGCCTTCAGCACGTCCTTGGCGAAGACCACCCCGGTCACGTTGTCCATGTCGTCCCGGAACACGGGGATCCGCGAGTAGCCGTGTTGGAGCACCAGGGCTTGGACGTCGCGGAGCGTCTTGTCGCTCTCGATGGCCACGACATCCGGGCGGGGAACCATGACCTCCCGTACGATGGTGTCGCCGAACTCGAAGATCGAGTGGATGAGCTCCTTCTCATCCTCCTCGATGCTCCCCTCCTCGTGGCCGGCCTCGGCCATGGCCCGAAGCTCCGCCTCCGACACGAACGGGCCTTGACGCAGCCCCTTGCCCGGGAGGAGGACGTTGGCCAGTCCGATCAGGAGCCGGGTGGGAGGCGCGAGGGCCCGCCCGAGGGCCCACACGAGGGGTGCGACCGCGAGGGCCGCCCCGTCGCTGTGCAGGACACCGAACGTTTTCGACATGGCCTCGACGGCGACGAAGTACAGGAGCGTGAACCCCACGGAGACCAGCGTGACGCCGAGGCCCCCGTAGGTCCGCTCGGCCAGGATCGCCACCAGGATTGCCGAGCCGTTCTGGGCGAACATGACCGAGAGGTAGACGGCGTTCAGGTATCGGGGGGGATCCGCCTCGATCCGCTCGAGGATCGGCGCGTTTCGACGCTCCTCCTCGGCGAGCGCGAGCGCCCGGACACGAGACATCCGCGTGAGCGAAGCTTCGGCGATCGCGAGGAGCGAGCCGAACAGGACCAGGACCACCACGAGGACCCACAGCCAGTTCACGGGACCCGCACCCCCGCGTACCGCTCCTGCTTGGCCCACATCTCGGCCCGTTCGCCCTCGTCCTCGTGATCGTGCCCCAGGAGGTGCAGGATGCCGTGCACGAGCAGCAGCCGGAGCTCGGCGGCGGGGTCCTCCGGGCGGTTCGCGGCGGCGACGTCCGGCGCGATCACCACGTCGCCCAGAATCCGGGCGCCTCCCTCATCGGTATCACCGAGGGGGAACGACAGGACGTCGGTGGGGCCCTCCTCACCCAGGTAGCGGGCATGCAGGTCGGCCATCTCGTCCGCGGTCACGAACGACACCGAGAGCTCGGAGCCGGCCGCGCCCTCGCCGGCCAGGCAGGCCCGGGCCAACTCGATCAGCGATCCCTCGTCGACGGGGGCCGGCTGGCGGTTCGAGACGAGGATCCTCGGCGTATGGTCGCCGTCACTCATCCGCGCTGGCCGCCCGCCTCTCGCCGAACAGCCGGTACGCCTCCACGATGTCCTGGACGATCTTGTGGCGCACGACGTCCCTGGCCCCGAGCTGGCAGAACTCGATCCCGTCGATGCCGGACAGGATCTCCTGCACGATCACGAGGCCGGACCGCTGGCCGTTCGGCAGGTCGATCTGCGTGACGTCGCCGTTCACCACGGCCTTGGATCCGAAGCCGAGACGCGTGAGGAACATCTTCATCTGCTCGGGCGTGGTGTTCTGCGCCTCGTCGAGGATGATGAACGAGTCATTAAGGGTCCGGCCCCTCATGTAGGCAAGCGGCGCGACCTCGACGGTTCCCCGCTCCATGAGCCGGGGCAGCGAGTCAGCGCCGGTCATCTCGAATAGCGCGTCGTATAGCGGCTTCATGTAGGGGTCGATCTTCTCGTACAGCGTGCCGGGGAGGAACCCCAGCCGCTCGCCGGCCTCGACGGCCGGACGCGTGAGGATGATCCGGGACACCATCTTGTCGTGGAGCGCACGGACGGCGGTGGCGACGGCGAGGTAGGTCTTCCCAGTTCCGGCCGGGCCGATGGCGAACGACAGCGTGGCCCGGCGCATGGCGTCCACATACTTCTTCTGCCCCAGGGTCTTCGGGGCGATGCCCCGACCCCGGCCCGTGAGAAGCACATCGCCCAGGACTTCGGTCGGCCGGGCCTCCTGCCCCTTGATTAGCTCGATCGACCGGCCCACCGAGGACACCGTGAGGTCGTGGCCCAGCTGGAGCAGCGCGATCAGCTCCTCGAACAGGAGGCCGACCTTGCCCGCCTCGTCCTCCGGTCCGGAGATGGTGATCTCGTTCCCGCGGACGATGATCTCGGAGTCGAAGGCGGACTCAACGAGCTTGAGCAGCTCGTCGCGCTGCCCGAGGAGGGCGACCATTGCCTGGTCGCCCGGGACCAGGATCTTCACTTGGGTCGTGGCTCTCGCCAACCGCGTTCTTCTGGGGTGGTCCCCCGTCCCTCCTGATGGAAATGAGGTCGTCACATGACGACCCCAACTGAAGGCGATTGTACCGTGGGGGCGGCCATGGCCACTAGCCCGGGGGCCACTGCATCCGTCTCCCCCCGAGCAGGTGGAAATGGAGGTGGTGCACGGACTGCCCGGCGTCGGATCCCGTGTTCGCCACCAGGCGCCACCCCGTACGGGCGACGCCCTCCGCCCGGGCCAGCTGGGCCGCTGCCTGGAACAGGTCGGCGAGCATGGGACCGTGGCGCTCCTCGATCTCGGCCACCGAGGTCAGGTGCTCCTTGGGCACGAGCAGGACGTGGGTGGGGGCCTTGGGGTTGGCATCCCGGAACGCCACCACGGTGTCGGAGACGTGAAGGATCCGGGCGGGATCCTCTCCCGCCACGATCCGGCAGAACGCACAGGCTCTGTCCACGGAGCGACTCTACCCGCGGCGGCTACGTCGGACGCCGGAGGCGGGCCGGCACGGCGCCACGCGCGCTGGCCGGCTCTCCCCGAATCTCCGCCAGGCGTTCCAGCAACGCGCGCTCCTCCTTCCGGAGGTCCCGGGGGGTCTCCACGTGGACCGTGAGGAACAGGTCGCCCCGCCCCCGCCGGCCGAGGTGCGGGATCCCCTTGCCCCGCACCCGGATCACGGTGCCCGACTCCTTCCCCGGCTCGAGCTTCACGCGCTCCGGTCCGTCCAGGGTCTCCAGCTCCAGCTCGGCGCCCAGCGCCGCTTGCACCATCGGCACGTCGACCACGGCGTGCAGGTCCTGGCCCCGGCGCTCGAACACGGGGCTCTCCTCCACCGCGATCGAGAGGTACAGGTCGCCGGGAGGCCCGCCCGCCCGGCCGGCATGACCCTCTCCGGGGACTCGGAGCTCGAGCCCGTGGTGGACGCCCGGCGGCACGTCTACCGAGACGATCCGGGACTGGGGCACGCGGCCGTCCCCCCTGCACCGCTCGCACTTCGACACGATCTCCTCGCCGGTGCCCTCGCACGTGCCGCAGGGGTGGGCCGTCATGACGGTGCCGAAGATGCTGCGCCGAACCTCCTGGACCTGGCCGGTCCCTCCGCACCTTCGGCAGCGAGTGGGCGCCGTCCCCGGTTCGCCCCCCGATCCTTTGCACCGGTCGCACGCCTCGAGGGTCTCCACCGGCACGTCCAGTCGGGTTCCGAACGCCGCCTCCCGGAACGAGAGCCTCGCCCCGGCGTGGACGTCGTCGCCCTTTCGGGTCCGGGTCTGCCGGGTGGGCCGGCGGCGCCGGCCGAACGTCCCCGTCCCGAAGAAAGCCTCGAAGACCTCGCTGATGTCACCGAACGGGAAGACCTCCGGACCACCCTGTCCGTACAGGTCGTACTGACTGCGCCGGGCCGGGTCGGACAGGATCTCGTACGCCGCGGTGACCTCCTTGAACCGCGCCTCGGTCGCCGGGTCGCCGCTCGAATCGGGATGAAGCTCCCGGGCCAGGCGCCGGTAGGCCTTCTTGATGTCCTCCTGGCTCGCGGTCCGGGGGATGCCCAGGATCTCGTACAGGCCCCGGATGCCGGCCATGCCCGTCACGCGCCGAGCTCGGTGGCGAGCTCGGAAAGCCGCCTGGCCACGGCCCGGACCGAGGCCACGACCGTGAAGTAGTCCATGGCGGTCGGGCCGACCACGCCGATCGTGCCGATGGGGACGTCGCCCGCCCGAAACGGCGCGGCCACGACGGACGCCTCCCACTCGCCGGTGGCCGGGTGCTCGGCCCCGATGGTCACGGAGACGTCCTCGGCCGACCCGGCCTCTCGGAGGAGCCGGAGGAGATCGGACTCGTGCTCGAGGGCCTCGACCAAGCGGCGGACGGTCTCGCGACGCCAGTGGGCCACCTCGTCGGTCAGGTTCGCCACCCCGCCCACCAGGACGTGCTCGCTCCCCTTGCCCAACTGCATGTCGCCGAGTCTGCCGGCCACGACCAGGAAGAGCTCTCGCTCGGCGGGGGCCGACTCCCCGGCCAGCCGTAGGGCCCGGGCCTGGGCCTCGACCACGTTCATGCCGCGGAACGAGTCGCCCAGGCGCCGCTCCAGCGACTCCAGGGCCTGGCCGTCCAGGTCCCTGGGCCGGTCCACGATGGCCTTTTCCACCCGTCCGTGCTGGCCGATGACGAGCACCATCACTGATGGGCCGAGGTCGATCATCTCCACCCGGACCAGCTGCTCGTCGGACATGCTCGGCGGGACGGCCAGCCCCGCGTATTGGGTGAGCCGCCCCAGGAGTTGGGTCGTGCCCTTCAGCACCTCCTCCAGATCCAGCATGGTCTCGGCGAAGAACCCCGTGATGGCCCGGCGCTGGGCCTCCCGGAGCCGCCCCCCCGGAGGCAGGGTGTCCACGTATCGCCGGTAGCCGAGGTCCGTGGGGATGCGGCCGGCCGAGGTGTGGGGATGGGTCAGGTACCCCAGCTCCTCGAGGGCCGCCAACTCGTTTCGGATGGTGGCGGAGGAGACGCCGAGCCGCGCCCGCTCGGCGATGGTCTCGCTGCCCACGGGCTCGCCGGTTCGGACGTACTCCTCCACCACCACCCGAAGGACGACGCTCTTCCTCGAGCCGAGCTCGGCGGGTTCGACCATGGCACCTACATTCTTAGCAGTCAGGGAGGGAGAGTGCTAGCTCCGGGTGCTTTCTCGATGTGGTTCGCGATGTCAACCTCGGAAGGATCCGATGCGTCTATCGGATGTGGGCGAAGGGAGCTGGAGCTGATCGAGGAGATCGCCATCCGAGAGTTCCTGCACGGGGATTATCCCAGGCTGGTGGCCGGCGTCGCGCTGGTGGCGGGGAGCCGGCCGGCCGCGGAGGACGCGGTGCAGGAAGCCCTGGCCCGGGCGTGGGAGCGGGCCGAGCGGGGGGAGGAGATCGAGTCCTTGACGGCATGGGTGACCGCGGTGTCGCTGAACCTGGCCCGGAGCCGGCTCCGCCGGGTGGTGGCGGAGCGGCGAGCCCGGGAGCGCATGGGATCGCGGGTGGGAAAGACCGTCACGAGCCCGTCGGACGCCGGCGAGCGGGTCGACGTGCTCCGCGCCCTGGCGTCGCTCCCCCGGCGCCAGCGGGAGGCCACGGTCCTCCGCTACTACCTCGGGATGAAGGTGGCCGAGGTCGCTTCGGCGCTCGGCATCCACGAGGGAACGGCGAAGACGACGTTGTTCCGGGCCCGGCAGGCGTTGGCCGCCGCGCTCGGCGAATCGGACATGGAGGAGGCGAGCGAACGTGGCGAGGCTTGACGATCGTTTGCGCCGGGATCTCGAGCGGGCCGCACGTCCCGCAGATCCCTCGGGCGTCTACGAAGGCCTGATCCGGAGGAGGGAGCGGCGCCGGATCGCGCGGAAGGCCCAGGCCGGTGCGCTCGCGTTCGTCGTGATCGCCGGGACGGCGGCCGGCGTCTATGGGCTCTCGCGCGTGTTCCTGGGCGGCTCGGAGACACCGGGGGACGCCGGCTCCGTGCCCTCGAACGGCATCATCGTGTTCTCGAGGGACATCCCCGGCGAGGGGGAGCACCTGTTCGCGGCCTCGCCCGACGGCTCGGATGTGCGACGGCTCACACCCGATGGCCGCGCGGCGTATCGGTCTCCCGACGTCTCTCCCAACGGTCGAACCGTCGTCGTAGCGCACGAGATCCCGAGCTTCGAGCCCGGACAAGCGGTGCTCGCCACCGTTCCGATCGAAGGCGGCTCACCGACGTGGCTCACGGAGGAGACCTGGGTCGTGCGCGACCCGGCTTGGTCGCCCGACGGCGGGCGAATCGCGTTCGCCGGCTCCCCCGGCGGTCCGTTCGGCATCTACGTCTTCGATCCCATGACCGGCGACGTCCGGCTCGTTCCCGGCACCGACGACAACAGCGTCGGTCACCCGACGTGGTCGCCCGACGGCTCCACGATCGCGTTCGAGGCCTCCACGGGCTCGGACATCGAGATCGAGCAGATGCAGGCCACGTGGGACATCTACTCGGTCGCGGTCGATGGCTCGGAGATGACGAACCTGACGCGAACGCCCGTCTACTCCGAGATCATGCCTGCCTGGTCCTGGACTCGCGACCGGATCGCGTTCATCGAAGTCGGCCCCGCTGAGGGGGCGCTGCTCACGATGTCCCCTACCGGAACGGATACGACGACCGTGTACAGCGGGGAGCTCGCGCCCACGAACCCCGTGTGGTCTCCGGACGGCACGTCCATCGCGTTCGAGGGGGGCAGCGAAGGCATCTTCACGGTTCGTGCGGACGGCACCGGGCCCGCCCCTCTCTCCGATGCCCGCGGCCGCGAGCCTGCATGGCAGCCGGTCCCGGAGGGCGCTTCCTTCGAACCCTCGCCGACGCCGACCGAGAGCCCGTCGCCGCCGGAGGGCAAGGACATCGGGCTGGGGTTCCCCGTCTGCTTCGCCGAACGACTCGGACACATCGACCACCTGGGCGACGGTACCGACGGCAACGCCTGGACCGCGGTTCACCTCGAGGACGACGGGACCTGTCCGGGACGCGGGGCCCCGGCAGTCGACAGGTGGCTCCTGGCGGTCGACCACACGGGCGACGCCCTCGCAGACTCGTGGATCGATCTCCAGTTCGAGTGCGCGAACCTCTGCGCGCCGTTCGACGCGACGGACTTCGATGGGAACGGCACCGAGGAGCTCATCGTCGTGAACTCCTTCTCGATCATGGACTACTCCGTGTTCGCCGTCCGGCCGGGAGCGAACGGTGACCTTCTGCTCGAGCCGATCCTGGTCGCCGCTCCGGGACACGAGCCGGCGGGGATCTCCGCGGGGGAGCCGCTACGGATCGACGCGGGCGGCGACGCGGGCTATTCGAGCTCGATCGAGTGCGAGGGGTATCCGTCCGCGCCGGTGATCGTGTGGTCGTGGAGCTACGCGCCGATCGACAGCGACGAACCCACCGAGGTCCACGTGACCCGGATCGAGCTTCAGCCCGACGGCTGGTTCCACGTGATCGACACGAACGACTTCACGGTGCCGGCGGGAATGCCCTCGGGCATCGGCTCCCAGTGGGAGATGGGGCCAGAGTGCGGAGTGGACTGGTACCGTAGCCGTTCAATGGGTTAGGGCGAGGACGAGCTCGTTCAGGAGCAGCATGCCGCGCTCGGTGGGGACGAGATGCCCGTTCCGGCGCGCCAGCAGGCCCTGGTTGAGGAACGTCGCGGCCGACTCGGCGGTGACGGACTCCGCTGGCACGCCGTCGAGGATGCGGAGCTTGAGGAACACCTCCTCGAGCCGCTCGTCCTGGGGCGAGAGCCGCTCCTCGCCGCCGATCGGTCGGACGCCGTCCTCGATCCCGTCCAGGTACTCCTGTGGCGGCCGCACGTTCCACCACCTGAGGCCGTCGCGGTAGGAGTGAGCGCCCGCCCCCAGCCCGAGATACGGGCGCCGCTCCCAGTACCCCAGGTTGTGCCGGCACGCGAACCCGGGTTTCGACCAGTTCGACACCTCGTAGTGCTCGTACCCCTCGGCGCCGAGCAGATCGCAAGCCAGGCCGAACATGTCGGCCTGGAGGTCCGGGTCCGGCGGCGGGACCAAACCGGCCTGCACCTTTCGGCCGAGGGGCGTGGCCGGCTCGATCGTGAGCGCGTACGCGGAGACGTGCTCGGGCCCGAGCGCGATGGTCTCCGCAAGCGTCCGCCGCCACGAATCGAGGGTCTCGCCGTTCGCCCCGTAGATCAGGTCGAGGTTCACGTTCACGCACCCGGCCGCGCGCGCGTTCGCGTACGCGCGGCGCACGGACCCGGGCGAGTGCACGCGCTCGAGCGACGCGAGCACCCGCGGGTCGAACGACTGGGCGCCCATCGACAGCCGTGTGTATCCCGCCTCGAGC
>JBOGVG010000131.1:0-8851 GCA_050692435.1 Actinomycetota bacterium | reverse complement strand
ACCACCGTGGTCCGGGTCTGGACCTGCCCCTTCTCCCGGAGCCGGCGGATCAGCTCCTCCAGGTGCCCGGTGGTCCGGGTCCGGACCTTCAGGATGTAGTTGGCCTCGCCGGCCACGCTGAAGCAGTCCTCGACCTCCGGGAAGTCCTCGACCCGCTGGGGGAGATCGTCGGCCTGGGTGGGGTCGAGCGGCGTCACGGCCACCAGGGCCGTCACGAAGAGCCCAACGGCCTCCGGGTCCACCACCGCTCGGTAGCCCCGGATGATCCCCGTCTGCTCCAGCTTCCGGACCCGGTCGTGGACCGAGGAAGGGGACAGTCCCACCCGGCGGCCCACGTCCGCATAGGTCGCCCTGGCGTCCTCCTGGAGCGCCGCGATGATCTCGAGGTCACGCTCGTCGGGCACCTTCGCATCATACGCACAGCCCGGCCGGGGGAGCGGGATCATCCCCGGCCGGCCGATTGCGCGAACCGGCGCGGTCCGGGTACAAACCATCCGTCGCGAGACGCGGCCCATCCTCTCCCGGGCCGGGGAGGAGAGGATGCTCGGTCGCCGCGTTGCCGCCACGGCGAGTCTCGTCCCGGCGCCCAAGCCGGGCGGCGTCCGGTGGCTCTCGGTCCTCGACGCCGCCACGACGAGCGCATACGCGGCCGTGGTTGCTCGGGTCGCGCCTCTCGTGGAGGGTGCTCTCGGCGACGAGGTCGTGGCCAATCGGGTGACCCTAGCCGGCCCCGGCCCGCCGTTCCTCCGCCTCCAGCCCTGGCGGCGCGCGAGGGCCCGGCTCCTCACGAAGGCCCGCCGAATGTCGGCAGCCGCGGGGACGTTGCTCGTGGCCGATGTCCACAGGTGCTATCCGTCCATCGGGCCGGAGCTCGTCGGACAGACGCTCGTTCGGCTGGGCTGCGAGGGGAGCGACGTGAACGACGTGGTCGCCGTCCTTGAGGCCATGACCCGAGCCGGCGTCCCCGGCCTGCCCATCGGGCCGGACCCGTCCGCGGTGCTCGCCAACGCGGTGCTCGCCCCGAACGACCATGCCCTTCGCGCCATGGGGGCCCGGCATCTTCGATGGGTGGACGACTTCTGGGTGTTCGCCCGGGACCCCCGTGCCGGGGAGGCCGCCCTCCGACAGCTCTGCGCGTCGCTCGGGGAGGCCGGCCTCACGCTCGCGGCGGAGAAGACCAGGCTGATCGATCGGCCGGAGGACATCGTCGCCACCGTAGCCCGCGGAAGGGTCTCGCTCTTAGGCCCGCGCTATCATCGGCGCTCCGATGCGCACCCTCTATCGGGCGTCACTCGTGCATACCCTGTCGTACCCGCCGAGGGGAGAGTGGATCCTCGTCGACGGACGCCACGTGCAGCGAGTGGGCTCGGGTGAGCCGCCCGAGGCCGACAGGATCGTCGAGCTCCCCGGCACCACGATCATCCCCGGCTTCATCGACGCTCACGTCCACATCACCGGCACCGGGATCCACCACCAGGCCCCGGAGGTCGCGTGGGCGCGATCCGCCCACGAGCTCGTCGAGACTCTCCGGAAGGTGGCCAAGGACCGCGACGGCCCCATCCTTGTCCACGGGTACGACGAGTCGAAGTGGGACCGTCGCGAGCCTCCGAGCATCGCAGAGCTCGACGCCGTGACCAACCACCCACTCGCCGTGGTCCGGGTGGACGGGCACCTCACGCTGGCCAACACCCGCGCCCTGGATGATTCGGGCGTCATCGGCGAGGACGGCGTGGAGCGAGGGGCCGAGGGCCGGCCCACGGGCAGGCTCAGGCGTGAGGCCAATGCTCGCCTCCGCCACTGGTTCCAGCAGCACCTGACGGACCACGACATCGAGGAGCTCCAGCTCGAGGCGGCCAGCCTGGCGGTGTCGCACGGGGTGACGTGCATCCACGAGATGTCGATGCCGCAGGAGCGGGGGATGCGCGACCTCGAGATACTGCTCGAGCACCGGGCCCGCTTACCCCTCGACGTCGTCACCTACGTCGCCACCACCGACGTGGCGCGGGTCATGGACCTCGGGATCCGCCGGATCGGCGGTGACCTCCCGGTGGATGGGTCCGTGGGCGCTCGCACCGCGTGGGTGTCCGAGCCGTTCCGGGACGAACAGGGGAGCGGGGTGGGCTACTTCGAGGACGACGAGCTCGCCGAGTTCTTCCACGACGCGCACCTCGCCGGACTCCAGGTCGGGGTCCACGCCATCGGCGACGCCGCCATCGACCAAGTCGTGCGGACCTGGGAGCGGGTGTACCAGAGCCTGGACAGCCGGGAGCGACGGCACTTCCGGGCCCGCCGCCACCGCATCGAGCACTTCGAAATGGCGGCGCCCTCGGTGGTGGAGCGGGCCGCGGCCCTCGGGTTGGCCATCTCGGTACAGCCGACCTTCGACGCGGAGTGGGGGAGTCCGGGCGGGCTGTACGAACAGGGCCTGGGCTGGGACCGAGCCCAACGGATGAACCCGTTCCGCAGCCTCGTCCAGCGAGGGATGGAGATGGGCGCCGGGTCCGACTCGCCCATCACCACAATCGACCCAATGGCCGGCATCGCCGCCTTCGAAGCGCATCACGACCTCGCCCAGCGCCTGCTCCGGGACGAAGCGATCCGCGCCTACACGGTGGGGGGCGCCCGCCTGGCCCACCAGGAGGACAAGAAGGGGAGCTTGGCGCCCGGGAGGCACGCAGACTTCGCCGCGTACGACGTCGACCCGGTGGTCGTGGAGTCGGTTGCGGGGGCCCGGCCGGTCCTCACGGTGTCGCTCGGGCGCGATGTGTACGCGGCCTGACCGCCGGCCGAACCGCCGGCGGCCAGCACGTTTGACACGTGTCGGCCGGCGAACCTACAGTACGGACGCGCCGCCGCTTCGGCGGGGGCGAGCGAGGACCCAAGAGGCTGAGTAGAGAACGCGGCGCCCCGGCGCCGTGGCCCCAAAGGTCTCTTGGGTCCTTGTTCTTTCTTGTCCCTCTCCGAAACCCCGGGAACAAGCGTGGGGCCTTCCGCGTTTAGCCGGCCGAAGACCCTTGCCGCGTTGCAGGGCGGCAGTACAATCCCCCGGCTGGAAGAGGGACCCATGGAAGACATCGAAGAGAACGCGGAAGAAGAGGAGCTGGACGAGGACTCCGAGGAGCCCGAGCACCTGGGCGAGGAGGCCCCGGCCCCCGCCGCTGCGGCGGCGGGGGATAGGGAAGACGTGGAGTCCATCGAGGACCTCCTGGTGAAGAAGGAGGCCCGGGAGGAGGAGGAGGACGACTCCATCCTCAGCATGACCCGCGAGGAGCGCCTGGAGCCGCTGGCGGTGAAGGTGGTACCGCCACAGCCCACCGAGTTCATATGCAAGAAGTGCTATCTCGTGAAGCACCGCAGCCAGCTGAAGGACAAGGCCAAGATGCTCTGCCGAGACTGCGCCTGAACCCGTCCCGGCTGCGCCTCCGGTTCGCCGTTTGCATCGCCGCCCTCTCCGGGCTCCTGCTTTCCCTATCGCTTCCGCCCGCGGACCTCGGTCCGGTCGCCTTCCTCGCGCCGGCGCCACTCCTGTGGCTGGTCCGCGAGGGCGGCTCCCGGCGGGGCCTGCTGCTCGGCTTCGTCTTCGGCCTGGCGTACTTCGGGGCGGTGCTGTACTGGATCCTGCTGTTCGGTGAGCTCGCCTGGGGCGCCCTGACCGTCGTGCTCGCAGCCTACGCGGGAGCGTTCGGGTTGGCGGCGCCCATGCTGTGGCGGGGGGAGCGGCCGGTCCGGTCCATGGTGGCCCTGGCAGCCCTGTGGACGATCCTTGAATGGGTCCGCGGCATGTGGCCGGTCGGCGGGTTCACCTGGGGGCAGCTCGGCTCGACCCAAACCGGCAACCCGTTCCTCCTTCCCCTGGCGTCCGTAGCGGGGGTGTGGGGCCTCTCGTTCGTGGTGCTCCTGGTCGTCGGGCTCCTGGTGGTGGCCGCAGAACGATCCCGGACCCGGCCGGCCTCCGCGGTGACGCTGGTGGCCGCGTCGCTCGGGTTGGTGCTCGGACCGGCCCTGATCCCGGTCCCGCGGCCGGACGGGCCGAGCCTCGACGTGGCGGCCATCCAGGTCGACGTGCGGGGGGCGAGAGGACTGGACCCCCTGGCGGAGGACAGGAGGGTGGCGGAGATGAACATCGCCCTCCACGAGCGGCTCGTTGGGGATCGGCCGGCCCTCGCCGTGTGGGGGGAGAGCTCGCTCGACCCGGGGGCGAACCTCCCGGACTTCCGCCCTCTGGTGCAGAACGCGATCCGCGACGTGGGAGCGCCCACCCTGGCCGGAGCGGTGGTGCGGACCTTCGCCGGGCGCCACTTCAACGAGGGGCTCCTGTTCGACGGCGACGGGCGGATCGTCGGTGAGTACCGGAAGGTCCACCTCGTTCCGTTCGGCGAGTATGTCCCGTTCCGGGGGGCCCTCGACTGGATCACAGCGCTGCAACAGATCCCGTACGACGTGACGCCGGGGGATCGGGCCCAAACACTCTCGTTCCACGGCGTGACCTTCGGCAACGTGATCTGCTTCGAGAACAGCTTCCCGTCGATGGACCGCGGGCTCGTGGCGGCGGGTGCTGGGTTCCTGGTAGTGACGACGAACAACGCGTCCTACGGTTTCACCGCGGCCTCCCGCCAGCACCTGGCGATGAGCCGGCTGCGGGCGGTGGAGAACGGGCGGTGGGTCGTGCACGCTGCGGTGTCGGGGATCAGCGCGTTCGTCGACCCGGAAGGCCGGGTTGTCGCCCGGACCGGGCTGTTCGAGCCGGCGATCCTCCGTCACGACATCGAGATCTCCAATCGCAAGACCCTGTACACCCGGCTGGGGGACTGGGTGCCCTGGACGGCCATGGTGCTCGCCGCCGGGTGGCTCCTGGTGCCCCGGGGGAGGCGATCCCCCGACCGAGCGCCGGGTCCGCTGCCCGACCGGCCCCGAGTCCTGGTGGTCCTCCCCACCTACAACGAGCGGCACACCATCGAGACGGTGCTGCGGGGGCTGCTGGCCCTGCCCGAGGGCGTCGACGTGTTGGTGGTGGACGACGCCTCACCGGACGGTACGGGCGCGGCGGTGCGGGCCATCGCCGGTTCCGAGCCCCGGGTTCGCCTGGTGGAGCGGCCGGGCAAGGGAGGGTTGGCGAGCGCGTACCTGGCCGGGTTCCGGACGGGCCTGGAGGAGGGCTTCGACCTGATGGTGGAGATGGACTCGGACCTGTCCCACCGGCCCGACGAGCTGCCGAGGCTGCTGGAGGGGGCGCGCCAACACCACCTCACCATCGGCAGCCGGTATGTCCCGGGAGGATCCGTGACGAACTGGAGCCGGGCCCGTCTGGCCCTGTCGAAGGCGGGGAATCTCTACGCGAGGGCCCTCCTGGCGATCCCCGTCCACGACGCCACCAGCGGGTTCCGGGTGTTCCGAAGGGAGGTCATCGCCGCCCTCGTCCCCCAGGCCATCCGGTCCGACGGCTACGGGTTCCAGATCGAGCTCGTCCTCCGGGCCCGGCACGCCGGCTTCGCCGTCGGCGAGGTCCCCATCACATTTCACGAACGCGAGCACGGCCGCTCCAAGATGTCCCGCCGTATCGTGCTCGAGGCCCTATGGCTGGTGGCGGTGTGGGGGCTCCGGCTGCGCCTGGGCCGGGATCCAGTTCCTGGCCGGGGCGATCGCCGATAATGGACATTATGTCCTGTTTAGCGGGCGAGACCCCGCCGACCCCCGGCTTCGCCGCCGGTGATGCCGAGCACCTTGACGCCCCGCCCGCCCGGCCATCACCGGCTCAAACCCAGTCCGCGGGGCCGGCATGGCGCCGTTGATCCTCCTGCTGGGCAGGGGGCTCCTGTGGCTCAGCCGCAGCACCCGAGGAGAGTTCGGGGGCTGAGCCGATCGGGCTCCCTGCGGGACCGGTCGGTGCCCTATCGCCGCCTACCAGCGAAGCTTCAGGTGGCGGGCGGCCCGGGCCTCGTCGAGGCGACGCACGGGGGTGGTGACAGGAGCCCGGTGGAGGAGGGCGGCGTCGGTCCTGGCCTCTTCGGCGGCCTGGAGCATCGCCGCGGCCAGACCGTCCAGGGTCTCCCTGGTCTCGGTCTCGGTGGGTTCGACCATCATGGCCTCCTCCACCACGAGCGGGAAATACACCGTCGATGGGTGGTAGCCGAGGTCGATGACTCGCTTGGCGACGTCCATGGCCCGGATGCCGGTCTCCTCCTTGAGCGCCTTGGCCGTGGCCACGAACTCGTGCATCGGACGTCCCGGGTACGCCATCGGGAAGGTCCCCTTCACCAGCTCCGCCAGGTAGTTCGCGTTCAGCACGGCCCGCTCGCCAACCGCTCGGAGGCCCCCTCCCCCGTGGAGGAACACGTAAGCGTAGGCCCGGACCAGGACCCCGAAGTTCCCGTGGAAGCCGTGCATCCGGCCGATCGAGTGGGGGCGGTCTGCGGAGAAGTGGAACGCGCCGGTCATCTCGTCCCGCTCCACTGAGGGCACCGGCAGGTAGGGCACGAGGTCCTCGGTGACGCCGACCGGTCCCGCGCCGGGGCCTCCCCCTCCGTGGGGCGTGGCGAACGTCTTGTGCGTGTTGATGTGGACGATGTCGAACCCCATGTCGCCGGGACGGCACCTGCCTAGGATGGCGTTCAGGTTCGCCCCGTCGTAGTACACGAGACCGCCGACCCCGTGCACCACGCTCGTGATCTTCTCGATCTCCTCCTCGAACAGGCCGAGGGTGTTGGGATTGGTCAGCATGAGGCCGGCCACGTCCTCGTCCACCAGCTTCTCCAGCGCGGACACGTCCACCAACCCCCGGGCGTCCGATGGGATGTGCAAGGCCTCGTACCCCGCCAGGCGGACGCTGGCCGGGTTCGTGCCATGGGAGGAGTCCGGGATGGCGATCCGCATCCGGGGGCTCCCCTGCTTCACGTGGTGGGCCCGCATGATCAGAAGGCCGGTGAGCTCGCCGCACGCGCCGGCAGGTGGCTGGAGCGTCGCGCGAGCCATCCCGGTGATCTCGCAGAGCGCCCGCTCCAGGCGCCACAGCAGCTCGAGCGCTCCCTGCACGGTGTGGTCGGGCTGGTGCGGATGCGCCCGCTGGAACCCGGGCAGGGCGGCCACGGCCTCCGCAATCTTCGGGTTGTACTTCATGGAGCACGACCCGAGCGGGTACACCCCGGTATCGACGCCGTAGTTCATCTGCGCCAGGCGGGTGTAATGGGAAACGATATCGCGCTCGGCCACCTCTGGAAGCCTGGGCGGATCGCGCCGGACCAGTTCGTCCGGCAGCTCCGCGGCCGGGACGTCGAGCGCCGGGTGGCTGTACGCCCGCCGGCCGGGGTGGGAGAGGTCCTTGATCGTCCCCTGCCCGGTGGGCGGGCCCTGTGTTCGTACCGGGGCGCCGCTCACGCCAGCACCGCCCGCATCGCGCCGGCCAGCGCGTCGATCTGGGCCTTCGTCCTCCGCTCGGTCACCGCGACGACGAGGCCCCGGCCGTCGGCGTCGGGGAGCGGCACGCCCGCCAGGAACCCCCGCTGGATCAGCGCGTCTCGAACCTCTTCGGCCGGCCCGGGCAATCGAAGCGCGAACTCCTTGAAGAACGGCTCCCCCGGGAACAGCAGGTCCACCCCGGGGATCTCGGTCAGGCGCCCGGCCGCGTAGTTCGCTTTTGCCGCACACTGCCGGCCCAGCTCGGCCAGCCCCTGCGGGCCCAGCCACGACAGGTACACCGTCGCCGCGATCGCCATGAGGGTCTGGTTCGTGCAGATGTTGGAGGTGGCCCGCTCCCGGCGGATATGCTGTTCCCGCGCCTGGAGCGTCAGCACGTAGCCGACCTTGCCGTCCACATCGACCGTCTCCCCCACGATGCGTCCGGGCAGCCGCCGGACGTCGTCCAGCCGGGTGGCGATGATCCCGAGGTACGGGCCGCCGAAGCTCAGGTGGTTCCCCAGGACCTGGCCCTCGGCCACCGCGATGTCGGCGCGGAGCTCGCCGGGCGGCGCGAGGATCCCCAGCGAGAGCGGGTCGAACACCTGGATGGCCCGAGCTCCCCCGGCGTGCGCCGCCCCGAACAGCTCGCGAGCGGGCTCCAGGATCCCGAACCTGTTGGGGTGCTGGACCACGACGCCGGCGACGTCGGGCCCGACTTCGGGACGCCCTCCGCGCCCGTCCTCCGCCGGGAAGACCTCCGGCTCGTACCCCGCTCCCCTGCCGTACGTCCGCAGGGTCTCCACGTACCGGGGATCCACGGCGCTCGAGACCAGAACCCGGTCCCGGCCGGGCGCCGAGCGAGCCAGGTTCACCGCCTCCCCCAGGGCCGTCGCCCCGTCGTACAGGGAGGCGTTCGACACCTCCAGGCCGGTCAGCTCGCAGATCATGGACTGGTACTCGAACAGGGCCTGGAGGACCCCTTGCGAGAGCTCCGGCTGGTACGGCGTGTAGGACGTGTAGAACTCGGAGCGGCCCGCCAGTGCCCACACGACGGACGGCACGTAGTGGTCGTAGGCACCCGAGCCCGCGAAGCAGACGAGGTCGTCCGCGCTCCGATCGAGGGCCGAGAGACGCCGCATGTCGTCCAGGATCTCCATCTCGGAGACGCCGTCGGGCATGTCCAGGGGCCGATCGAGCCGGACCGACGGGGGGATCTGGTCGAACAACTGGTCCAGGGAGCCGAGCCCGCACCGGGCCAGCATCTCCCGTACGTCGTCGTCCGTGTGCGGAGCGAACCTCATGGCTCGCGCTCAGTCTAGCCCGTCACGTCCTCCAGCCCGTACTTGGTGACCAACGACAGGTAGTCCCGCTGGTAGAAGATCTTGCAGTTGATCCCGGGATGCAGCTCCCGAAGCTTTCGGATCTTCCGGTTCTTCTTCGTCACGAGCTTCTGGTTCAG
>JBOGVG010000130.1:0-8290 GCA_050692435.1 Actinomycetota bacterium | reverse complement strand
GTCGAAGGCCGCGGGGTCGCGGTTCCGCCGGGTGAGCTGGACGCGGACGATGGCCTCACGCTCGCTTCGTCCCGGCAGGTCCACGAAGAAGACCTCGTCGAACCGCCCCCGGCGGAGGAACTCGGTCTGCAGCGACGAGACGTCGTTGCACGTCGCAACCAGGAAGACACCCGACGGACGGTCCTGCATCCATCGGAGGAACGTGCCGAGCACCCGCTGCGACACGCCGCTGTCCGTCGCCCCCGTCCCTGCGGCGAACCCATTCTCGATCTCGTCCACCCACAGCACCACTGGGGCCATGGCCTCCACGGTGGCGAGCGCGCTTCGAAGGCGTGACTCCGACTCGCCCACGAACGCGCCGTACAGCCGACCCGGGTCGAGCAGCACCAGCGGAAGCTCCCACGTTCGAGCCAGGGTCTTCGCCACGAGGGACTTGCCGCAGCCCGGGACGCCGGTGAGGAGGACCCCTCGTGGCGCTTCCAGGCCGGCATCGCGCGCCGCCGGCTCGAACGCGCGACCCCGCACCCGCAACCAGTCCTTCAGGTTGCCCATGCCGCCCACCTGGTCGAGACCGCCGGTCGCATCCGGCACCAGCTCAAGGATCCCGTTCGCCTCGAGCAGCTCAGCCTTGGCCCCGCGCACATACGTCACGTCCTTCTCGTCGAGCAGCCCGTCCCGGAACGCGGCCTGCAGGATCAGCCGTTCGGCTTCCGGGAGCGTCAGTCCCCGGAGCGCCTCCACCAGCTCGTCGACCGCCTTCGCGTTCATCACCACCGGGAGGTTCCGGGCGGCGAGGTCGTCCATGGTGCGCCGAACGAGGGCGGCGATCTCCTCTCGGGTGGGCGGCTCCAGGGACCACGGCAGGGCCAGGCCTTCGAGCTCCGCTGGGACATCCGCCCTCGGTCCGGTGAGGACCAGCGTCTGGCCCGGCCGCCCTCGCTGTGCGATCTCCTTGATCCGGCGGATCACGACCGGGTCCCCGAAAGCGGCGTGGATGTCGGCCATCACAAACACCCCTGGGTCGGGCAGGGAGGCCACGAAGTCCAGGGCCTTGCGAGGATCGGTGGTCCCCATCTGCGGGTCGAACCCCTCCCGGGCCAGGCCCCGCGTGACCGACCACGTCCACACCGGGTAGCCTCCGACCAGGGCGGCGCGGCGGACGATCTCCATGAACCGCCCCTCGTCTTGCATCTCGGCGACGATCAGCGTGTGCCGAGACGCCAGGAGCAGCCGGAGGTCGCCGGTGGTGTCCATCGCGTTCGCCATGATGGCACGGCGGCGGCGGCTCTCGGCGGTACGCTGGGCCCGTGACGAAGCTCGATGTCCCGGGGAGCAAGTTCGTCGACCTGGACGGCCCGGTCCACTACGTCGAATGGGAGGGACCACCCGAGCGGACGTTCGTGCTCGTCCACGGGCTCGGCGGTTCGTACTTGTCCTGGGTCCTGGTCGGCCCTCGCCTGGCCGAGCGCGGCCGAGTGCTGGCGCTGGATCTCGCCGGGTTCGGGCTGACCCCGCGGGACGGCAGGAGCAGCAAGCTCTCGGCGAACCAGGTGCTCTTGGCGCGGTTCGTGGACGAGCTGGTCGGCGCCCCGGCCGTGCTGGTCGGCAACTCCATGGGCGGCGCCATCGCCATGCTCCAGGCGGCGTACGAGCCGGCCTCCGCGGAGGGCGTGGTGCTCTCCGCCTCGGTGTTCCCATGGGCGCGAGGCGGCGTCCCCTCGCCGGTGGTCCTGGCGGGGTTCGCCCTGTACCGGGCTCCGAGGATCGGCGAGTGGGTCGCGAAGCAGCGCTTCAACCGGCTCTCGGCGGAGCGGATCACGCGGATCGGGTTTCGGATCGTGACCGCCAACCCCTCGAGCGTTCCCGAGGAGCTGGTCCGGGCGCACGTCGACCTGCTGCTGGAACGGCAGCAGGACCCCGACATCGCCCCGGCCTTCATCGAGGCCACGCGGTCGCTCCTGCGACTCGGCGAACGAGGCGAGCTTGCCCGGCGCATCCTGGACGGCGTGAAGTGCCCGGTCCTGGTGATCCACGGCTACAGCGACCGGTTGGTGCCGGTGGCATTCGCCCAGGCTGCCATCGAGAGCCACGAGAACTGGCGGGTGCGCCTGCTCCCTCGCGTGGGCCACGTCCCGATGATCGAGGACCCCGACCGGTGGATGGCCGCCGTGACCGGCTGGCTGGACGAGGTCGTCGCCCCGGGGTCCTCGCCGACTTCCTAGACGCCGGCGGCCTTGCGGAGCTGGTCGAGCGACTCGTCGATGGCCAGGGCCAGCGAGTGGATGTCGGGCATCCCGTCCCAGTCGCCGGTCAGGCCGAACGCCATGGTGCCTCCGAGCGACGAGCACGCGATCGAAAGTGCCGAGTTCTCCCCGAGCGGCATCGACGGGTAGCTCGCCACGAGCCTCGCGCCGGCCAGGTACATGGGCTGCTGGGGGCCGGGGATGTTCGACACGACGAGGTTGAACCACGCGCCTCGAGAGACGAGCCGGGCCGCACCGGCGAGCAGCCCTCCTGGAGCGTAGGCGCCGAGACTGATGATGGCGTCGGCTCCCATCGCCATCATCGACTCCTTCAAGTGCCGCGTCCCCTTTCGGACCTCGGCCAAGCACCGCTTCGGGGACATTGCGCCGACCGGGACGTCCACGAACGCCGGCGCAACGCGGTTGCCGGCGCCGCCCTCCCCGGACGCCCGCACCGAGACCGGCACCATGACCCGGAGCGTCCGGCCCCGGGTGGGTTCCTTCCTCGCCTTCAGCACATCGTGGAGGGCGCCGGCCACGACCGTCAGCACGACGTCGTTCACCGTGCCGCCGAGCGCGTCCTTCACGTCCTTGAACCGCTGGAGCGGCGCCTCGGTCATGGCGAACCTCCGGTTGGGACCGATCCTCACGTCGAGCGGGCTCGTGGGCCGAGCCCCCATGTCGAAGATGCTCCGCACGCCCGTGGCGATGACGCCGAGGCCGAAGGCGGTCGTCGCGGGCGCGCGGACCACCTGGTCCACCGCGTTGACGAACGCTCGCACCGGATGGGTGAGCTGCCCGAGAACGGCCTCCCGGAGGAGGTCGGCCGGCCCGGGCTCGGGCTCTGGGTTCCAGGGCAGAGCGGGTGGCGGCTTCGGCGGCACGGGCTCCAGGTCGTAGACGGCCGCCGCGAGCTGCATCCCGGAGACGCCGTCGAAGATGGCGTGATGGACCTTGAGGAGTGCGGCCACGTGCCCGCCCTCGAGCCCCTCGATCAGGTACAGCTCCCAGAGCGGCTTGGTCCGGTCGAGGGGGCGCGACAGGACCCGCTGGGCGTAGTCGGTGAGCTCGCGCCGCCCGCCGGGTGAGGGCAGGCCGGCCCGGCGGACGTGGAAGCCCAGGTCGAAGCGGGGGTCGTCCACCCACACCGGGAGCGCGACGTTCCCCGGGACCATCATCACCTTCTGCCGGAACCGCGTCGCCAGGTGGATCCGGGAGGCGATGACGCCGGCCACGTCCTCGGACCGCAGCCGGCCGTCGGGGCGGGTGGACGGGTCGAAGACGGACAGCGCGGCGACGTGCATGTGCATGGCCGGGCGCTCCAGGTATAGGAACGACGCGTCGAGCGCGGTGAGCCTCTCGGGAGCCATCGAATCCCCACCGTACCGCGCCCGGCCCCGGGCAGGAACGGGTGCTATCGTCCGCGCCGTCGATGGTGCGCCCTCGCCTGCGCCGGCCGTTCGCATTGGCCTTCCTGCTGGTCCTAGTAGTCCCGGCATGGGCCCGGGGACAGGAGGAGAGCTCCGCCCGCATCGAGGCCATCGACAACGTGTTCTCCCCGCGCATCGTTCGGATCCCCGTGGGCGGCACCGTGGAGTGGACGAACGACGGTCGAAGCATCCACGACGTCACGGCGGACGACGGATCGGTCTCTTCCGGAGACCTGGAGCCGGGCGGCTCGTTCATCCTGACGTTCCCAACCGCCGGAGCCTTCGCCTACCACTGCTCCTACCACGGCTCACCAGGCGCGGGGATGGTCGGGGTGGTGCTGGTGGGTGGCACCATACCGCCCGGCCCGATCGGCGGGGTCGGCCCGGGTCGCGAGCCGCCGCCGGCGATACCGGGGCCCACCGTCCGCGTTCCACAGGATCGGCCCACGATCCAAGAGGCCGTGGACGAGGCGGAGCCGGGTGGCCTTGTACTGATCTCCCCCGGCGTCTATGAGGAGGCGGTGGTGGTGACGACCCCGTTCCTCACCATCCGGGGCGCCGACCGGAACAAGGTGATCCTTGACGGCGCGTTCCGTCTGGACAACGGCATCCAGGTCATCGAGGCGGACGGAGTGGCCATCGAGAACATGACGGCCCGCCACTACCTGCTGAACGGGTTCCTGTGGTCGAGCGTGTACGGCTACCGCGGGTCATACCTCACCGCGTACAACGACGGCGACTACGGGATCTTCGCGTACGACTCGCGGTACGGCCAGCTCGAACACTCCTACGCGAGCGGGCACCCGGACGCCGGCTTCTACATCGGGCAGTGCGACCCATGCCACGCGGTGATCACCGACGTGCTCGCCGAGAACAACGCGCTGGGGTTTTCCGGGACGAACGCCAGCGGCGACCTCGCCATCATCAACTCCGAGTGGCGGGACAACATGAACGGCATCCTCCCGAATACGCTGGACACCGAGGAGCTGCCGCCCCAGCACGACATCCTGATCGCCGGCAACTGGGTGCACGACAACGGCAACCGCGACGCGCCGGCCGAGTCCCTCCAGTACGCGGCGTTCGGCACGGGCATCGCCATCACCGGCGGCCGGGGGAACGTCGTGACCGAGAACCTGGTGGAGGGCCACGAGCGGTTCGGGATCCAGGTCTTCCCCATGGCCGACGAGAACCTGTGGGTCACCGAAGACAACCAGATCACCGACAACGTGGTCCGCGACTCGGGCATCGGCGACCTGGCGCTGTCGGCGCCGTCCGGCGGCGGTGACTGCTTCTCCGGCAACGACTTCTCGACCAGCCTGCCTCCCGCCATCGAGCAGCAGTTCGGGTGCGGCTTCTCCCCGAACGCACTGGGCGGAGGGAACCTCGGAAGCACGTTCGACACGCTGGTGCGTTTCGTGCAGGGCGGCAGCGGAGACTTCCCGCACGGGGACTGGAGGACGGCGCCGGAGCCACCGCGCCAACCTCGGATGTCCCGCGCAAGGAACGCCCCGCCCGACCCCGCGGTCGCCGAGATCGCGGTGCCCGAGCCGCTCCCACGCATCCGCGACGCGCGCACGCTCGTCGCGCGACCGTCCGACCGCATCGACCAGGAGGTGACCGTGTTGGGCTTCCCGATCGCCACCACGTGGTGGGGGCTGCTGATCGGCCTGTACGGCTACGCGCTGCCCCTCATCCTGTACTCGGCCTGGGTCTCCATCGCGCTCTGGGACCTTGTTCGGCAGGATCTGTTGCCGGACCGAATGCGCGTCGTGTGGATGGCCGTCGTGCTGCTGATCCCGCTCCTCGGGCCCATCGGCTACTACGCGATCGGGCGGTCCCCCATCCAGCGATCCCTCCGCTGGATGCTGGTGGCCGGCGGTCTCGGCGTGTACGTGCTGCTCGCAGCCCTGGGTTTCGTCATCGGCTCGGGCTAGGGGGCGGAAGAACAGCCCACTTCCGTGGCCAAGCCGATCGGCGTCACGGGTGCAGCGCCGGGCCTCATCGCAACTTCCCGCCCCCGCTAGTACGAGCTCCATACCTTCCAACCCCCTGGCCGAAGGACGAGATAGAGCGTGAAGTCGAGGCTGGCACTCTCGGTGCCATCGTCGATGCCGACCGATGCGGTGCGTGCTGCGACGTTTGGGCCGCATCCGAACTCGACGAGCCGACCGCCGTCTGCCACGACGTCGATGGTCCGGACGGCCTGGGGCTCGCCGGCGATGCTCCAGATCGCGTCGTCCGGAACAGAGTCGTCCTGGAGCCCTGCCGCCGTTGCGACATCACCGAGGAGACTCGCCCGGGCGAACTGAAGGGCGGTCTCTGCCGCGCCCTGCAGATCTCTTGCTTCGATCGAGACCGTCTCCTCCACGTCCGGGCACCACTCGAGCACGCCTCGCGGATACGTCGGGGCCGGGTCAAAGCGGAGCCTGTCCAGGATGTGCCAGGCGGTGCGGAGGACTTGGTCGTCGCGGGCCACTCCCGACCCGAGGGCCAAGAAGGCGTAGAAGCCCCGTCCTTCCTCGGCGAACGGGATCCACCAGCCCCGGAGCTCAACCGGGCTGTGCCCGTCGCAGGCCGGGAACCCGTCCCACGAGATCGAGGCCGACGCCGGCCCGAACGACTCTGGCCGTGGCGGGAAGCCGGAGTCGCTCAATGTCTCCTGGACGGTGATGAACACGTCCCCCGCACCGAGATTCGCGATGGCGTTCCCCGGTAGGTACGCGTCCACGCACGCCTTCCCGCCCGGCCGCATCGGATACGTCCCGATCGACAGGATCTCGCGCGGGTCGGCGAGCTCGGGGATGAGCGTCGCCCCGGCACGGTTCCAGTCGTCTGGGTGGGTGACCTCGAACCCGTTCGCTTCGTCCCGGTACGTCGTCCAGCGGGCCGCCCCCAACACCTCAAGGGAGGCGATTACCTCGTTCATCTGGTCGGCCGCGGAAGGTGATGCGTCAGGCCCGATCCATGTCCTGAGTGACAGGATGTTCTCCCGGTTCGCCCCGATCCTCAGGTACGACGCACGGGGTCCTCCGGCGATCCCTTCGGTTGGTTCGAGTTGATCGAAAGAGATCGGAAGGGGTGTGTTCATCGCTGGCAAAACGACACCGGTCCGGACGCCCACCGGCTGGAGGGCGATGGCGATACCATCGGATGGGAAGCCGGCGAGGACAAGCCGGTCCTCACAATCCGGTGGCTGCCTTTCAGGGTTCCAGAAGACGAAATTCACGTTCGTCACGATCGCTCCGGTGCGCTCGGGCTCGTTCGGGCAAGCGGGAAGCCTCTGCCGCAGCCAGCCCGGCGGGGCTCGGAACATCCAGCCTGTCGTGTCGAGGGACCCGACCGAGGTCCAGGCGTTCGTGTCGAGAGGCGTCACCCGGCGGCCTTCACTGATATTGAGCGCGATCCAGCCGACGCCGCCGACAAAGACGGTGAGCGCGGTCACCGCCGCCGCCCACCGGGCGGCTCGCCGGCGCGAGCCCCGGCGTAGGACCCGCGGCAGACGCTCACCGACGGCCGGCTTGAGATCCCGGACGCCCGCGTCGAGGATCGCGCCTAGCCGCTCGTCACGAAGGTCGTCCTTCATGGCTCCCGCTCCTCCACCGACAGCGCCCGTCGGAGGGACTCCCGTCCCCTGGCCAGCTGGACTCGCACGGTGCTCTCCCGTATCCCGAGCATCGACGCCACCTCCCCGGCCTCGAACCCAGCCCAATCCCGGAGGACCACGGCTTGCCGCTGCCGAACCGGCAGCCCGGCGAGGGCTCCGAACAGCTCCCGCCGGTCGAGGGCCTGGCCGACCTCGTCCGGGCCTCCTCGGTCGGCGAACGCCTCCGGCAGTTCGCGCCGACGAGTCTTCATCTGTTTGGCAGATAGGCGCATCGCGGTCTTGAACACGTAGCCTCCCGCGTGGTCCTCATCCTCGATCTGGCCCCACTTTGCCCACAGGCGGGTGAAGGCTTCGGACGCGACGTCTTCCGCAGCCGTCGGATCGAGGAGCACGAGCGCGCAGGCGCGCGTCACGCGCGCGAGGTGCTCCCGGAAGAAGCCCTCGAATCGGGCCCGATCCGCCACGTCTACCGCGTTCTATCCCCGAGGGGCCCCAGGCGCTTACCGTTGAGCCGTGTACGCATGGAATCGGCACGCATCGATTGGATCCTGCCCAGATCCAGCCCAGGGATCCCCACGTCGCCGTGATCGGACACCGTTCGCATCGCGTCGACTCGAGAACCTGTCATGGTTATTGTCGCTCCGTTGGACTGTTGGTGGCCGGCGGCCTCGGCGTGTACGTGCTGCTGGCAGCCATGGGGTTCGCCATCGGCTCGACTTGCGCCGGAAGGATACGAATGCGCGACACCGCATCAGAGTGCATAGCGTAGGGTGACGAGAGCCGGTTGAGGGAAGTGAATCGTGCCATACGACGAAAAGCTCGTCGGCCGGGTGCGCGACATGCTCGCCGAACGCTCCGGCGTGAAGGAGCAGAAGATGTTCGGCGGTGTCGGCTTCATGCTCGGCGGCAACATGTGCTGCGGCGTCCACGGGAACGAGCTGATCGTTCGGGTGTCGCCCGAGGAATCCGACGAGGCCGTGGCTGACCCGCACGTCAGGCTCATGGATCTCACG
>JBOGVG010000129.1:0-13027 GCA_050692435.1 Actinomycetota bacterium | reverse complement strand
GGATGGGATCGACTAGCTCACTCCTGCCGACCGTAGTCTGCCAGGGCGCTGGTCCTGTTCGGGACGACCGTCCTCTGGATAACGGCGGCCATGGCCGGAGCGCGAGGCGTCCGGCTCGTGCGTCCGGGCTCGTGCCGCACGCGTTGCTAAGTCGCAGCCGAGCTTCTGTACTCGCTTGACGCCGCTCTCCGAGAATGCCCGATGTCGGATCTTCGACGCGACGTTAACCCGTGTGTCCGGCCCCCCTCTACTCGGTCCAGATCCAAAGTGGTACTTGCCCGCCGTGAGAGGCTGAATGGAGGTGATTCATGCCGGCCAGGAAGTATTCCGTGGAGCAGATCGCGGCCAAACTGAGAGAGGCCGAGCGGCTCCAGGGCCAGGGAGCGACCATCGCGCAGGTTGCAAGAGGTTGGGGATCTCCGATCAGACCTTCTTCCGGTGGAGGATCAAGTACGGGGCCCTCAAGGAGGACGAGGCCCAGCGGAGAACGCTCGCCTGAAGAAGATCATCGCCGACCAGGCCCTGGAGGTCTCCATGCTGAAGGACCTCGAGCGGGGAAAATGGTGAGCCCGGCCAGGCGCCGGGACGCCGTGGTGACCTCAGAAGGAGACACAACGTCTCGGAGCGGCGGGCCTGCCAGGTGGTCGGCCAGCACCGCTCCACCCAGCGGTACCGCCCCCTTCCCCCGACTTCGAGCTCCGCCTGGTCCGGCGGATGAACCACCTCGCCGTCACCTTCATCTTCTTCGGCCTGGCCGTGGTCCGCAGCGACGTCTACCCGAGGTGGCTGGGGTGGGTCGCCGTCCTTGCGGGGGTTCCCTCGGTCGCCGCCGGCTCGATCCAGGCGTACGTCGGCGAACCGACGGGCGCCTCCCGGGTCCTGATGATCATCGGGCCCTCGGTCATCACGCTGTGGCTGTTGCTCATGGGGATCCGTCTCCTTCGGGAGGTGCGAGGGGGACCGATCCGAAGGGTCAGCGTGGAAGCAACGAGAGGCGCGGCATGAACGGCGAGCTCTTCTTCATTGAAGACCCCGTCGAACGGCAGCGCTAAGACGGCCTTGTCCTCTTCCGTCCACGCAGCGGTTAGACAGGACGCGGCCATCCACTGGCCGTGGCCCTCGGCCACGGCCAGTCTGTCGTCGATCGCACGCTTCACCGCCTCCGTGGTAAGCGTTGACCAGATCTCATCCACAGCCACGAGTGCATTGTAGATTGGCCGCCAGACCGTGGCCTCGGCCATTCGACCACGGTGTCCGGGTCAGCCGTGGGGGTGGTAACTCGGCGGCGCCCGCGCCAGGTCGACACCACGTCGGTAACGATGAACTGGAGCAGCAGGGCTCCACCGACCAAGAGCGACACACGGTTCACGACCCGGAAGGCGCTCGTGCCGAGCGACGGTCCGTATGCCGTGAGGTAGGTGGTGAAGTTCCCGATCCCGTGCAGCACCACGGCGAACCACAGGGAGCCGGTTGCCAAACGCACCTTCGTGTAAACGGCGCCGTGGAGCGTGGCGCTCCACACCCCCTGATAGAGGTCTGCGAGGGCATGGCCCGTCCACAGTCCGCTGAGATGCGCGGCCCCGAAGAGGATCGTGGTGAGCCACGCGGCCCGGGCGGGACTCCAGCGGCGGGCCATGCCAGCGAGCAGGATCCCTCGCATCACCGCCTCCTCGTTGAACGCGGCGACCAGCACGCCGATCCACACCACTGAGAAGACCGTAGAAGCGCGTGGCTGGGATGCGAGAGGAGCGAACGCGACGACGACGGCGACGTACGCGAGCAGCGGCATGATTCCCCAGAGGGACGCCTTCGGCTCCGTCGTGATGGCTGCGTCCCGCCACCGGCGGAGGATGGCGATCGCACCAATCACGAACGCAGTTCCGATGACTTTGGGTGCGTAGTCGCGGATGACGGCCGCCGCCGTGAACGCCTCCAACCATGGCTCCGTGCGGCGTGGGATCCCCATCGTCATGTGGTACGCCACCACCATCACGAGGTCGTACCCCACGTAGAGGGCTCCCCAGCCGAGGACCTCGAGCCACCCTCCGTGTGCCCGGCCTTCTCCTTCTATCGGAGAGGCCGCATCCACCGCGCTCGTTCGGGTGAATAAGCGCTCGCCCCGTGTGAGCGCCCGGCGGGCACCCGCCCGGGTCCGCTGGGCCCGCCACTGACGCCGGAGGTCACGAGAGGCGGACGCGACCGAGAGGGCGAGCGCGAAGAGGAGGAGGACTAACAGGACGGCGGCGATGATCACCCCGTGGACGACCAAGAGGAAAACGACCACGACCGTGGCCGCGAGGAAGTAAACCATCCAATGAGCCCGGGTCGGTCGCCGGTGAGAGGTCTTCTCGACGACCCGGGGATAGATCGCCGCCGACATCCCGACGGCGAGGGCGATCGTGAGAAGCCTGATCACGAACGCCGGGCTCATGGAGGCGCCTCGATCCATATCATCGGGGGGCCTTCGCGACCGCCCGCGGTGTACAGGGACGCGTCCACCGCTCAGGTATCGACGCCCGCGAGCATGAGTTGAGCGCACCGCGGGAGTCGATCGCCTGCGGTCGGTGGCTCGACGTCACCCATGGCGAGTTCGCCGAGGTTGGCCCGCCGGGCCGGGCGAGACACCTGTTTTCTCAACGTTGGGGCTCGGTAGCGTTCAGGTGGATGTCTTCTGCGCAGTCACTCGGTTGGGCGCGAGGATGAAGATGTCAGCCCGACGCCACTCTGTGTGCCGGGGACGATTCTGAGACCCGAATGAGAGCAGTGCCTCAGCTTCGCCAGGCGGTCGGATGGATGATCGGTCAACTAGTCCACGGTAGCCCGGGAATCGGGGTTTCCGGCTGGCCTCCACCTTGCTGGCGGGGGCCGGAGAGAGGGCAGACACCGGTGACCCACGCCGCGACGGGACGCCGCGGCGAAGCACGGCGCGATGCCCTCACGCACCCCGGCGGCAGGATGAACCTTCACCATGAGGGGAAAGGCTCCCCCGGCCGTGCCGCCCCTCGCCGAAGTCGAAGACGGTCACAACGTGGGCTCCAGGACCATGACACGACGGTGCTGCTCGGCGTCGTGGTGACACCAGTCGTCGGGATTCGCGGAACCGCCCAACTGCTGCACGTTGAATCTGAGGGTTGTCGCGTGAGCAGTGTTCGGGTGGGTCTCCACGATGTGCCGAGTGAGGATGCAGAGTACGACGCTGTCGTTGGGCCCAGGACCGATCCACCCCAAGGAGCAGACAGGGCACCTCGCAACGGCGTGTGGCAGAGGGCACGGGACTTCGTCGCTAATGGGGCCTGAGGCTTCGCCGTGTACGTGGCAGTAGGCCTCGTCGTCTTGAAGGTCACTCTGTTCTCCCATCTCTCTCCTACCATCGCCACATGGTGCGGTGAAGTTGAGCGAGGTGCTGTCGTTGCCTCACGCTGCGCCCGGCCTGCCAACCGGTGCGCGCTGCGGCGCGCTGGGGGAGATCTGGATGGGAGAGGTCATGAACTCTCCCTTCTCACCCTCAGGTGGCCGACGCCTCAGCGTCGGCCCCCATTCTCACCGCCCGATGTCAAGGTCCGCTGTCACTCCACCGATATCGAAGACCAGCCGGACGATCGTCGTGGTGGTGTCGCCCGGGAACCCCTAGGGGGTGAGGGTTGCCAGCGGTTGTGGTCAAGACCGGTCCTGAGGCCGGCCGGCGGATCGAAATGGGCGTCGAGGTGGTCATCGGTCGCCAGGACGCCGACCTCGTGTTGAAGGACCCCGAGGTGTCGCGACGCCACGCGGTGCTACGACGCTCGGGCGAATCGGTGGTCATAGAAGACCTCGATTCGACCAACGGCACCTTCGTCAAGGGTGAAAGGATCCGAAAGCCCATCACGGTGGGTCCCGGTGACCAAGTCAGGGTCGGACGGACGACGCTGGAGATCGAGGCGGACTGGCGAGCCGCGGAGACGGTCGTGATGCCAGCCTTGCAGCCCGATCAGATCCGATCCGCCGAGGCGCGACCGTCCGGTGATCCCGTCGGGGGGCATGAAGACGCGACCCCAACCCAGCCCTTGCCCTCCCGGATGATCGAAAGCGCCTTGCGACCGGCGCGCTCGAAGAGGAGCTGGTTCGCGGTCGGGGCCGTAGTCTTGGCCGTGGTCTTGGCCGCCCTCTTGGGGGTGATCGCGTACGCGGGACTCGTTGACCGCCCGGCCGAGAATGACTTCGCCGCAAGCGCCAACGATGCGTGCGCGACCGTGCAGCGATCGGAAGGGCGCGTGGATCTGGGCCGCAATCTCACGCGCCGCGAACTCGAGGGGGCCCGCGATATCCGGCTCAAGGCGCTCGATGCGATTCGAACCCTCGAGCAGCCCGAACAAGATGCCGTGCTGGTGGGCAGGTTCCTCTCCGCCTTCGGGGAGACGAACGCATCCATCACGCGCTTGGAGAAAGCGATTGGCTCTGGCAAGCGCAAGGTCGCCCCCGCCCGACGAAGCCTTCGAGGGGACGTCAGAGACGAACGTGAGCTGGCAGCGAAAGCCGGTATCGCGGGATGTGGGGGTCTTGCAATCCGTTAGGGACACGGAAGAGGCCATGGTCTCAGGTGACCTCCCCGACCTATTGACTGCCCGAGTGGGCGCCCGCTCAGCGACCTCCAGTTCACGCTCGCGGCGGGCTTTCACCGCCGCAGCCAGTTCTCGGAGGCGGGTCCGGATCTCAGCGGCTGCCTCCGTGTCGGGCTCCAGAGCCTCCAGGTGCGACATCTGGCGGCGGATCCTGGCGGCGAGGTCGGCCACCTCCAACCGCCGAGACGAACAGGAGGTGGCCCGGCGCCGGCCCCGTCGCCGGTGATCCGCATCTGCCGGCGCCGCACGACCTCGGCGATGTTGCCGCCTGCCGCCACCGACGTCCCGTCCGGCCCTCAAGGTCCTCGGTCGCGTCGCTTACCGTCGCCTCGAGGTGCCGGATGCGGGTCGCATACTCTGTGGCTCCGATGTCGTCACACCGTGATGACGATCTTGCCCCGTGCGTGGCCTCGCTCGAGCTCGCGGATGGCTTCGGGGGCGTCGATGAGCGGATAGGTCTTCCCGACGACCGGTGTGACCTTGCCGGCCTCGATCAGCTCGGCGAGCTGCTGGAGATCCGCCAGACGCTCCTTCGAGGTCAGCGGGCGCAGCTTCTGACCCGTGAACAGGGACAAGAGAGGTGCCCGGAGGATCTGACGGAAGAAGCCCCCGGTCCACCGCCCGCCCCCTTCGCCACCGACGATCACGAGCGTGCCCTTCGGGGTGAGGGCGCGTCGCAGAAGCGACAGCGGGCGGCGGCCCGCCGTGTCGACGATCACGTCCCAGCGCCTCGCCCCGTCCGCGAAGTCCTCGCGCGTGTAGTCGATCACCTCGTCCGCGCCGATCGACCGGACCAGATCCACCTTCGACGTGCTGCATACGCCGGTGACCTCCGCGCCGAACGCCCTCGCGATCTGCACGGTTAGCGTGCCCACCCCACCCGCCGCGCCGATCACCAGCACCCGCTGTACGGGCTGCACCTTCCCCACGTCGCGGATCGCCTGGAGAGCGGTGAGACCGGAGATGGGGACGGCCGCGGCCCGCTCGAAGCTGAGCCCGACCGGCTTCGGCACCAGCTTGTCCGGCCGGGCGATCGCCAGTTCGGCGAAGCTGCCCTCGGCGATGCCCATCACCTCGTCGCCGGGCCGGAAGCCGGTGACCGACGCGCCAACCGCCTCGACGGTCCCCGCGACGTCCCTGCCCCGCACGCCGGCCCTGAGCTTGTAGAACCCGGGCATCAGACGGACGAAGTACGGCAGTCCCGCCATCAGGTGCCACACGTCCGGGCCGCAGCCGGCCGCGTGAACCCGGACGAGCACGTCGTTCTCGCCGACCACAGGGTCCTCGATGTCCCGGAACTCCAGCACGTCGGCGGAGCCGAACCGGTCTTGAACGATCGCCTTCATCGTGTTCTCTCCTCTCGAGCTAGGCGGCGGGCACGAGCGCGGGCCGTTCCGTGACCCGCACGCCCTTCAGCAGCAGGTAGGCGACGAACCACAGCTCCCCGAATGCGGCGGGCGCCACCACGATCCACTGGATGGTGTCCGCGATGCCGGGGGCGAGGAAGTGGACGAAGGTGTCGATCAGGTAGCCGAAGCACCCGACCGCGAGGAGGACGCCCAGGACCTTCGGGAAGGACCCGGAGCGGTAGACCAGGTAGCCGAGCGGCAGGAGCCAGAGGCCGAAGAAGATCTGGGCGATCAGGTAGCCGCCGTGCATGTCGGTGAACAGACCCGCGAGCGCATCGGATCCCGCCGGGCCGAGGGCACCGGATGTCGTCTGGCCGGTGGCGATCTGCAGCGCGACGAACTGGTTGAGCAGGTTCAGGCAGATGATCGCGACGCTCACCGCGACGATCACGACCATCGCCCGGGCGACCAGCTCGTTCACGTGTCGCAGCAAGACGTACAGGGCCATCGCCGTGAGCAGGAAGACCGTGGCTTGCACGAGGTCGCTCGCGAAGCCGAGGCGGAACAGCGTCGCCGATCCGCGGATGCTGTCGGCCGTGGCGGCCCCGTTCCCGGCCTCAACGATCCCGTCGCGGACGACGAGCTCGGCAAAGCCGCCGAAGAGTGCCACGACCAGGTACATGGACCCGGCGATCCTCGCGAGCCTTCTCTCAGAGGTCATTTGCAACCCGCCTTCCTCGATGCCCCGTGTGTACGCCGTACACTTGATGGGCGGAATCTAGCGTGTACGGTGTACACTTGTCAAGTCGGACCTGGACCGGCCCGCGGAGGTGACCTGGATGACCACCGAGACCGAGGTCGGCACGAAGGCTCGCGCGCCGTTGACCAGGGACCGGATCCTGCGTGCCGCCGTCGAGCTGGCCGACCGCGGCGGCGTCGAGTCGCTCAGCATGCGGAAGCTCGCCCAGGAGCTCGAGGTCGTCCCGATGGCGCTCTACCGGCACGTGGCCAACAAGGACGAGATGCTCGACGGCATGGTCGACGTGGTCGTCAGCGAGATCGACCCGCCCGAGACCGGCCTCGACTGGAAGACGGCGATCCGCCGGCGGATCCTCTCGGCCCGCCGCATGCTCCTTCGCCACCCCTGGGCGGCCCGGGTGATCGAGACACGGACGGATCCCACGCCCGCCGTCATCGGGTACTTCGACGAGATTATCGGGATGTTCCGGGGCGGGGGCTTCTCGATCGAGCTCACCCACCACGCGCTCCACGCGATGGGCAGCCGACTGCTGGGGTTCAGCCAAGAGCTGTTCGACGACACACCCGACGTCGACCCCGAGATGGGAGCGGCCATGTACCGGGAGATGGCCGACCGGTACCCCAACATCGGCGAGCTCGTCGAGATCGTGATGCACGACGACTCGTCGGTCGTGGGCGGTCGCGGATGCGACGATCAGTTCGAGTTCGAGTTCGCGCTGGACCTGATGCTCGACGGCCTCGAACGGTTCAGGGACACCGGCTAGGCCCGCCGCCAACGGCCGTGAGGCAGTGGTCGAGGCCGGTCGGCTGCGGCCCGACGTCGTGCTGATGGACGTCCGTACGCGCGAGATGGACGGCATCGAGGCGACCCGCCGACTGCTCGACGGGAACGACGACACGAAGGTCGTGATGCTGACGACGTTCGACATGAACGAGTACGTCTACGAGGCGCTTCGCGCCGGGGCGAGCGGGTTCCTGGTGAAGGACGTGCCGCCGGAACAGCTCGTCGCCGGGATCCGCTCGGTCGCGTCGGGGGACTCGCTGCTGGCGCCATCGGTCACAAGGCGACTGATCCAGGAGTTCGTGCGCCGGCCGCCGGATGCGATCCCGCCACCGAGTTCTTCGTCAGCGAGACCACGGTCAAGACCCATGTGGCGCACCTGCTCGCCAAGCTGCGCGTGCGCGACCGGGTGCAGGCCGTGGTGTTCGCGTACGAGTCGGGGGTGGAGCAGCCCGGCGATCGGCCTGACCGGCGCCGAGGTCGACCCGCCGCGCTGCTCCACGAGCCGTTCGATCTCAACCAGCACGTGCTCGAGCCCGAGGGCGAAGCCAGCGTCGGTGTCGACCGAAGTCGCGCAGACGTATCCGTTCAGCACGGATCCTGAGGCGATCTCGGGGACGACGAGTGATACCAAGCGCGGCTAGTCCAGCGCGAGCTGTTAATCCGTAGGTTGTGGGTTCGAGACCCACCCCCGGAGCTGTAAACGCGCAGGTAGAAGCCCGTTTCTGGCGGGCGGGATCAGTCGCCGACCAAATGTGTCCCGCGGTGGTCCCGCGGCGGTTTCGAGACCGTTGTGACAAAGCCACATCGCGGCGACCGTTCCCGCCTCTCTGGTTGTCAGTTCCCGCGACAACTTCCGGACAACGGCTTCGCATCACTTCCTCATCCGGGGTGGACGAGTCGATCAGATCTTGACGTCAGATCCCGAGGCAGAGGCGGCCAGAGCGGACGTGTCCCATCACCCCGTCCATGAGCGTGATCGCGAACTGGACTCCGGCGAACACCAGCCCGAGACGGACCGTGCTCCGGAGGTTGTGAAGTCCGATACCCAGCGAGGCCAACCGGCGCCGTCGGATCCACACTGTGTAGACGACGGGGCCGGCCACCCCGATGAGCAGCGCCGCGGCGAACGAGAGAAACAGGCCCGCCACCCGGTCCGCGGTGAAGATCGTGAAGGCCAGGCGGAACAAGGCGACGACCGCCAGGTACAGTCCGCCCAGCGCGATGAGGTCCTTCCGGTCGACGCGCCAGCGAGTCCAGGTGATCGCTGAGTCGGGCTTCCCTGCCGCCGATGTCACCAAGGCCAGGACAACACCCGCCAGGGGAACCACCACGCCGTAGATCCTCAGGTCGAGGACGTCCATCACCAGAAGGGCCGCCACCGCGAAGGTGGTCCAGAAGCTTACAGCCGCCACGACTACCTGATGCGGCAGATTTAGGTCCCGGAACTCGCGTTCTGGCATCCGGATCCGCTTGAGCTCTTGGGTCTGCATGGGTCTCATCTCTTCCGCGTTACCGATCCTCTTGTCGTCCTCGATGGGGTCACCTCACTCGACCGTACGACTCACGGGGGGAGTCGAGGGTCCCATCCGTCCCTTCGCGAGCGGGACCTTGGCCCCGGGGGTCCGCCCCCTGGTTGGCACGCATAGGTCGTATCTGGTAGATATATCTGGAAGAGAAAATGGTGAGACCGAATCAGACGGAGACCGCGGTCCTCGGGGCTCTGAGCGTGGAGCCCTTGACGGGCTACGCGCTCCGGGAGGCGATCCGAGACGTACTGGGGCACTTCTGGAGCGAGAGCTTCGGCCAGATCTATCCGACGCTCGCCGAGATCGAACGCCAAGGTCTAGTGAAACGGCGAGGCTCATCGCGTCCGGGTTCGTCCACGTTCGCGATCACCGCGTCGGGGCGAGCGCGGCTGAAGGAGCTCCTCGCCCAGCCGATCCGCCCGGTCCCTCCGCGCAACGGACTCATGCTCCGGCTGTTCTTCGGCCGGCATCTCGGTCCGGAGGCGTGCCGCTCGTTCGTGCTCGAGGCGAAGGCCGACGCGGAGCGCCGGCTGACGCAGTACGAGGAGGTCCGCGTCGAGCTCGAGCAGGACGAGGACCACACAAAGGACCGGCCGTTCTGGCTCCTCACGGTCTCTGCAGGTGAGCACACCGCACGTGCGGCGATCGCATGGGCGGACGAGACCATCGCCGCCCTCGACGAGATCGGCGCGTCGAGCGGCGCGTCCAAGGAAAGGAGAGACCGATGAACACCTTGATGACGGACATACTCCCTGCCCGGACGGCTGCGGCCGCGGCCGCGGTGGGTTTCCTCGCGATCGCGGCGTTCCAGGCCGCCCTGGCGCTCGGCGCCCCCCTCGGCCGGGCGGCCTGGGGCGGGACCCACGTGCAGCTTCCGATGGGCCTTCGCGTCGCGAGCGCGATCGCCGTGGGGGTCTGGGTGCTCGCCTCACTGATCGTCCTGGGGCGCGCCGGATTCCAGATTTCCCCACTGCCCTCCGGATTCGTCCGTTGGGGGACGTGGATCCTGGTCGCTGTGTCGGTGCTCGGCGCGCTCATGAACTTCGCGTCCCCGAGCGCTTGGGAGCGCTTCCTCTGGGGTCCGGTCGCGCTGATTCTGGCGGTGCTGTGCCTGGTGGTCGCGCGCAGCGGAGCTACAAGCTCTGGGGGCTGATTCCACGTGGCCCAGAACGTCGGCGGAGAGCTCGTCCTCGGGGTGCCCGGCGCGGCGAGGCCGTGGAGCTCGTTTGTCTGGGGCGGGGCTTGCCGCCGCCGCCGCCGTCGGATGGCGAAGGAGGATGCTCTCGCCCGTAACCGAGGCGGTCCGAAGGCCGGGTGGCCAGCGTGAAGCCGGGTTGATAGAAGGGGAGAGGCATGAGCGATCGCGGAAGCCTTCACGTCGTCCTCGGGGCGGGTCCGCTGGGGCTCGCCGTGGCCCGGCACTTGGCCGCGCGAGGGGAACGAGTGCGAGCCGTGAGCCGAAGTGGCCGGGTCGACCTGCCGGAAGAAGTTGAAGTCCTCGCCGTGAATGTCGCGGAGGTCACCGACGCAAAGCGCGCGTGCAGTGGAGCCACCGTCGTGTACCACTGCGCCAACCCGCCTTATGCGAAGTGGCCGGAGCTCCATCCTCCTCTCATGGAATCGATCATCGAGGGAGCGGCCGCGGCCGAGGCGAAGCTCGTGTTCGGGGACAACCTCTACGCCTACGGCCCGATGGACGGACCATTGACCGAGACCTTGCCCTCCCGCGCCACCGGCCCGAACGGCCGGACCAGAGCCCGGATCGCCGAGGCCTTGCTCAGGTCCCACGTGGCGGGGCGGATCCGAGCGACGATCGGACGAGGTTCGGACTTCTTCGGCCCGCACGCGCACCTCTCGACGGTCGGTGACCGCGTCTTCGCCCGAGCGATCGAGGGGAAGCCCGCGCAGGTTCTGGGCAATCCCGATATCCCTCACACCGTGACCTACATCGAGGACTTCGCCCGGGCGCTCGTGACGCTCGGGGTGCGGGAGGCGGCCCTGGGACAGGTGTGGCACGTCCCCAACGCCGAGACGGTCACCATGCGTCAGTTCGTCCAGCTGGTCTTCGAGGCGGCCGGCCGCCCTCCCCGCCTGCGGGTGGCGCCCCGGTGGGGGATCGCGTTAGCGGCCCTGATCAATCCCACGCTACATGCGGTCAAGGAGCAGCTCTATCAGTCCGAGCGACCCTGGGTGGTCGATAGCACGAAGTTCGAGCGGGCCTTCGGCTGGGGCGCCACACCTTTGCCGGATGCGGCATTCACGACAGTCGCTTGGTTCCAGGAACAAGCCGGTGTCTGACAAGCCGCCGACGCCACTCTTGAGCTCGCCCCGCCATGAAAGGCCAGAAAAGTCCCGCTCGGCGCGGGCCCGACGGCTCCTGTACCGGATTCCTCGGGGTGAGAGCGTGGAGGTGGCCCCCGGTGCGGAGGCTGGCTTGGGGAAGCCGGGGAAAACAAGGAGGTCCGGCCCTGGCGACGAGGACGAGTCAAGAGGAAGCGAACGTCGGTACACGTCGAAGCGAAGGGGCGACCGGGGAAGTCCCCCAGGACGACGGCCGGTGGACGGGGCCTCGCCTCACCAGCGAGCGGGTTTGGCGTGAAATCGGCAAGGCCTCGTTCGCGGTTCTCGGCTACGCCACTCCTTCCGGCGAGCCACGGCGGCCTTGTTCGGAGCGGAGGACGCGTCCAAGGCCGGCTTACCCGTGGTCAAGGCTGACCCGAAGAGTGAGCAGTGGGAGATGATTGGCGCCTTTGGGCGAAGTACTTTGCTCTTGGCCCTCCTCGCGTGTACGAGGGGCATTCCGCCTCCAAGGTGCTTCAGTGGCCGACAGGGGATTGAGCGAATGAACCAACCGCCGCCGCCACCACCCACCCAGCAACCAACTCGCCCACTCTCACCAACAACGACGAACCAACTCAACGACCGAGGATCGCCCCAGGGCCCATCGGCGGATCTATGGTGAGGTCGTCCTCGAGGGAGGGAGTGGGCATGGCCAGAGGCAAGGCGCGTCTACCACCGCGGTGGTTCGTCGTGACCGCCTGGCACGTGCACCGGCTCATCGTGCGCGCCAGCGGGGGCCGCAAGGGGCTGTGGCCTCCGCGACCGGGGAAATGGGGCGCAGCGCGGCTCACCACCGTGGGCCGGCGCAGCGGCGAGCCCCGGAGCGTGATCGTCGGCTACTACGAGGACGGCCCCAACCTAGTCTCGATGGCGATGAACGGCTGGGGTGCGGCCGAGCCGGCCTGGTGGCTGAACCTGCAGGCTCATCCGGAGGCAGTCGTCGAGCTGGCGGGTGGGATCCGGCGCGAGGTGGCCGGCAGGGCCGCGGTTGGTCGAGAGCGTGAACAGCTATGGCAGCGCTGGCGCGAACTGGACCACAACCTCGACGGATACGCCGCACGACGCCCGCAGGAGACGGCGGTCGTCGTCCTCGAGCCGCGCGCGGTGGCCGAATGAGCCCATCCCTCTCCCCGCCGCAGATCGGGGAGTCCTGAGAACACCCACCACGACCACCACCCACCTCACATCGGGGCTACTGAAGCAGCCAGGCCCTCGCGGCGGTTTCCCTACCGAACGGCATCCGGGGGATCGTGTGAGAAGGCGAGCGGCGCCGAAGTTGGGTGTGGAAAGGATGTCCTTTAGCCTGGGGAGGTCCCATGGGAAGGTCCGATTCCGCGTGATCAGAGACTTCTGAGAACACCCCTTGAGGCGGGAGGATACTTGCGCAGAACTCTCGCTGCACGGGTGCTCGTGATCCGGGGGGCATGACGACGGCTCGATCCCTAGACCCCATACAGACTGAGGCCGTCCTGTTAAGCACTGCTCGAAGTCACCGGTGCGCTCAGCGCGAACCTCGGCCACCGAGCCTGAGGAAGTCCCGCTCGGCGTCCGTCGGCGCCATGGCGGCCGCACGCTCGTAGGCGACCGCGGCCTCGCCGTGCCGGCCCAGCCGGCGAAGCAGATCGGCTCGCGTGGCGTGGAACGCGTGGTAGGTGTCCAGGTCCAACTCGT
>JBOGVG010000128.1:0-3683 GCA_050692435.1 Actinomycetota bacterium | reverse complement strand
GGGGCAGCCGCTCGTGGGTGAGGAGGAGCTCGGTCCCGGCGTCATGCGGCCGAAGTTCCACGGTCACGACGCTCGGCTCGGGGCCCGTGTATGGGGAGCTCCACGTGAACACCAGGCGCTCGGGGGGCGTCAGCTCCAGGTACTTCCCGGTGTGCTCGATCCGATGCCCCTCGCCGATCATGACGATCCGGAAGGAACCGCCGGCACGAAGGTCGACCTGGGCCTCCGCGTGACCGGCCGGAGACAACCAGTCCCGAAGGCTCTCGGGGTCCGTCCAGGCCGAATACACGTCGTTGGGCGGAGCCGGAAGGATCCGCCGGATCCGGAGCGGTTCGTCGGTCGGCGCTCCCAGGGCGGCGCTCACCGGCCTCCCCCCGTCCGGAGGTGGGACTCGAGGGCGTCGAGTCGCCCCTCCCAGAACGCTCGATAGGTGTCGATCCAGTTCGAGGCGGCCATCAGGGGGTGTGGCTCGAGCGAGAGCCGGTGTTCGCGTCCGAGCACGTCGCGATGGATCAGGCCCGCCGCCTCGAGCACCCTGACGTGCTTCGACGCGGCGGCGAGCGACATTTCGAACGGCGCCGCCAGCTCGGTGACGCGAACCTCGCCCCGGCGGAGGCGATCGAGCATCTCGCGGCGCACCCGGTGCCCCAAGGCTCCGAAGGTCCCGTCGAGGACGTCGCCGCGATGCTCAACCATTGAGTTGAATGTTACCTGCGGGCGGTCCTCCCCCGCAACCCGCCGCCGCCTCTCCTTCGCAGGCGAAGATGGCGTGCCTGCACCCCTCCCCAAGTGAAGGCCTCACCCTTCCGTCGCGTGGATCGGAGGGCGAGAATCGACCCGTGGAACGGGGCTCTTCGTGAAGGCGAGGACAGCTCGGCATACGGCCTGGGGACTCCTGGCCGTCGGCGCGGCACTGGCTGGCACGGGCATGGTCCTGTCGGCCCTCAACCGCAGCGACGTCGTTCAGAACGCCTTGTTCAGCGTGATCTTCCTGTCTATGGCGCTGACCGGCTCCCTGATCGCCTCCCGCCAGCCGGGCAACGCCATCGGGTGGCTCCTCCTGTGGACGACGCTGGCCATCGGGGCGGGGTTCGTGTCTGACGAGTACAGCACGTACACGCTGGTGACCAACCCTGGCGCCCTCCCGGGAGGGGTGTGGGCCGCGTGGGTCACCAGCTGGTCGTGGACGGTGGGCATCATCCCCATGGTGACGTTCCTGTTCCTGTTGTTCCCGGACGGCCAGCTCCCGTCCCATCGATGGAGGCCGGTCGCGTGGGCCGCCGCCACAGCGCTGGCCGTCCTTACGATCCTGGGGATGCTGAACCCGGAGATGGACACGAGCGTCCCCGTCCGCAACCCCATCGGCATCGAGAGCGCCGGCGATCTGATCAACCAGTTGATCGGCATCCCGTTCCTCATCCTGGCCGGCCTCGGGCTGCTGTCTGCCTGGTCGCTGTTCTTGCGCTTCCGTCGCTCGCGCGGCGAGGAACGCGAGCAGATGAAGTGGTTCGCGCTGGCAGCAGGGCTCCTGGTTGGATGGCTGGTCGTAGCGACCATCGGCCAGGTGGCGGGGATCGAGGTGCTGTACGACTCGGGGTTGAACACGGCGATCTCCGCGGTGTCCTTCCTGGCCGTGCCGCTCGCGGTCGGCGTGGCCATCCTGAAGTACCGGCTCTACGAGATCGACATCGTGATCCGAAAGACGGTGGTGGTCGGCGTCCTTGCGGCGTTCATCACAGCGGTCTACGTGGCCGTGGTGGTTGGGGTGGGGGCCGTGGCCGCGGGGAGAGCGTCGAATCGAATCCTGCCGATCGTGGCCGCGGTGGTCGTGGCCGTGGCCTTCCAGCCGGTCCGGGCCCGGGCCCGTCGCCTGGCCAACCGTCTGGTCCTCGGCCCCAGGGCCACGCCGTACGAGGTGCTCTCGGCATTCTCCGAGCGGGTCTCGGGCATGTACGCAACCGAGAACCTCCTGCCCCGGATGGCCCGGATCCTGGGTGAGGGGACCGGCGCCCAGCGGGCGGAGGTGTGGCTCCGGGTGGGTTCGAAGCTGCGGCCCGCCGCCTCCTGGCCCCCGGCCGAGGACGGGACGGCTTCTGATCCGCTCCCGCTCCTGGATGGGGAGTTGCCCTCGCTCGGCGAGGGGGTCCACGCGCTGCCCGTTCGGCAGGACGGCGAGCTGCTGGGGGCCATCGGCGTGACGAAACCCCCCAGCGAGCCCCTCTCGCCGGAGGAGGAGAAGCTCCTTGCCCATCTGGCAGCTCAGGCCGGGCTGGTGCTTCGGAACGTGCGGCTGACGGAGGAGCTTCGGGCCCGTCTGGAGGAGCTCCAGGCCTCGAGCCAGCGCATCGTCTCTGCCCAGGACGAGGAGCGTCGCCGTTTGGAGCGGAACCTCCACGACGGCGCGCAGCAGCATCTGGTGGCGCTGGCCGTTAAGCAGCGGCTGGCCGAGACCGTCGTACGGAAAGACCCGGAGAAGGCGGCCTCGATGCTCGCCGAGCTCCAGCAGGACACCGCCGAGGCCCTGGAGAACCTGCGGGACCTGGCCCGAGGGATCTACCCGCCCCTCCTTGCCGACAAGGGTCTGGCCGCGGCCCTCCAGGCACAGGTGCGAAAGGTCCCTCTGCCGGTAACCGTGGAGGCGGACGGCATCCGCCGCTACCCCCAGGAGGCCGAGTCGGCCGTGTACTTCTGCTGCCTGGAGGCCCTCCAGAACGTCGCCAAGTACGCGGCCGCCTCCCGCGCGGTCGTTCGGATCCGGCAGGAGGAAGGCGAGCTCGCCTTCTCCGTGGAGGACGACGGCCGAGGCTACGACTCGGCGACGACACCCCTCGGGTCGGGACTCCAGAACATGGCGGACCGCCTTTCGGCGCTTGGCGGAACCCTCGATGTCCGGTCCCGGCCGGACGAAGGCACCACCGTGACGGGCCGGATCCCCGCGCGAGCGGCGGAGCCTGTTGCCTAGCGGGGTGCCCACCCTCGAGCTCCCGCTGCTGCTGGGGTCGAACGCGCTATGCAATTCATAGCGATCGCGCTATGATACTCACCATGAACGGCAGTCAGTTCGTGCGTGAGGCCCGCCGCCGGGCCGGGCTCAGCCAGGCCGACGTCGCCGGCCGCGCGGGGACGACCCAGTCGGCGATCGCCAGGCTCGAATCCGGCCGCTCCGCCCCGAGCCTGGAGCGGATCACCGAGCTCGTTCGGGCCTGCGGCTTCGAGCTCGAGGTTCGCCTCGTGCCGCTCGACGACTCGGATCGGTCGGTGGCCCAGGGCAACCTTCGCCTTGGCATCGACGCGCGTCTGCGGCAGCACGCCGCCGCCGTCAGGTTCGCCCGGGCGGGTCGCCGGGCCCTGGCCGATGCCCGAGCCTGAGTTCCGGCCCGAGGAGATCCTTCGGGCACTGAGCGACCACGGCGTCCGGTACGTCCTGGTGGGCGGGTTCGCGGCCGTGATCCACGGCTCCCCCTACGTCACCACCGACGTCGACGTCGTCCCGGACGCGGGCCGGGACAACCTGGTTCGGCTCTCGGACGCGCTGCGGACGCTCGGCGCACGCGTGTGGACCGAAAGCGAGCCGGAGGGGCTCGCGTTCGGACACAACGCCGACTCGCTGGCCGGCTCCCGCATGTGGAACCTCGTCACCGACCACGGCCGGCTGGACGTCGCGTTCGAGCCCAGCGGGACAA
>JBOGVG010000127.1:0-13794 GCA_050692435.1 Actinomycetota bacterium | reverse complement strand
GGCTCGCCGAGGCCCCACTCCAGCGCTATCGACGCGAGGGGGAGGCGGGTGACGACGCCGGCGGGGACGAGATCCTGACCCGATCGATCCTGTACATCGAAGACAACCTCTCCAACCTGAAACTCATCGAGCGGGTCTTCGCCGGCCGTCCCCAGTTCAGGCTGATGTCCGCGATGCAGGGGAGGCTCGGGCTGGAGTTGGCCCGCGAGAATGGCCCGGATCTCATCCTGCTCGACCTCCACCTCCCCGATATCCCGGGCGACGAGGTGCTCATGCAGCTCCGCCAGGACCCTGCCACACGGAGGATCCCGGTGGTGATGATCTTCGCCGACGCCACCCACGGGCAGGTGAAGCGGCTGCTGGAAGCCGGGGCCGATGAGTACCTCACCAAGCCGCTGGACGTGAAGAGGTTCCTCGAAACCGTCGATGCCGCATTGCGGGGGGGAGCCTCGGGCCATGAGAAGGTGTCGCGGGGCGCCCGGTGAGCGTCCCGCACACTCCCGAGTTGGGTATCCGGACCGACGGGCGCGCTTCTTCGCTCCGCAGACTCGCCAGCCTCGATCGGACCGGCACGCCCCACGGGGGCTCCCTCCCGGAGGGAGTCTGGAAGCGCCGCTGCGTACGTCGTCTCGTCGCGGCTCACCGAACAGGCGCGTGCACGGGTGGCTGAGTCGTCTCGCCGGTTGGAGGTGAGCGAGGAGCCCTTCAGGGGAGCATTCGAACGGGCCCCCATCGGCGTCGCCCTGGTGCGTCTGGACGGAAGCTTCCTCCTTGTCAACGGGTCGCTCTGCCGGATGCTCGGCCGGTCGGAAGACGAGCTCTTGGCCACGACGTTCGAAACGATCACGCACCCAGACGACCTTGAGCGCAGCCGGCAGGCTCATCGTCAGCTCATGGCCGGCGACGTCGGCGCCCTGTACATGGAGAGGCGCTGCGTTCGCGCCGATGGTGAGATGTTCTGGGCTCAGCTCAGCGCGTCGACCGTGTCCGACGACCGAGGCCAGCCCCTGTACTGGGTCTGTCACGTGGAGGACATCGACCAGCGAAAGCGCGCGGAAGTCCAGCTCCGCCAGACCGAGCGGAAGTACCGCACGCTCGTCGAGCAGGTCCCGAGCGTCGTGTACACGGCGGAGTACGGCGAGAGCGGGCGATGGTACTACGTAAGCCCCCGGATCGAGTCGATGCTCGGGTTCACCCCGCAGGAATGGTTGGCCGATCCAGACCTCTGGTACGAGCAGATGGTCCCGGAGGACCGCGAGCGGGCGCTCGCCGATGATGCCCATAGCCGCACGAGCGGCGAGCCCCTCCGAAGTGAGTATCGCCTCCGGTCTCGCGATGGTCGGGTGGTGTGGGTTCGCGACGAGGCGGAGGCCGTCCTCGATGACGAAGGCATCCCTGCCTTCCACCACGGCATCCTGGTCGACATCACCTTGCAGAAGGAGGCCAAGAACAGCATCGAACGGCTCGCCGTCGCGCTCGAGCGGCGAGTGGCCCAGCGGACGGCCGAGCTGGAGGAGGCCAACCGGGAGCTCCTGGAGGCGAAGGAGTCGGCGGAACGAGCAAACGGGGCGAAGAGCGAGTTCCTGTCGCGCATGAGTCACGAGCTTCGGACGCCGCTCAACGCGATCCTTGGCTTCGGCCAGCTCCTTGAGACCTCGCCGCTTGCGCCCGACGACGTCGAGAGCGTGCAGCAGATCCTCAAGGGCGGGCGGCATCTGCTGGACCTGATCAACGAGGTGCTGGACATCGCTCGGATCGAATCCCGCAACTTGTCGCTCTCCCTGGAGCCGGTTTCGATCGCTGATGTCGTGCACGAGGTGATGGACCTCGTCCATCCGCTCGCAGCGGAAGGCGGAGTGCAGCTTCGGACGTCTCCGATCGTTCCCGCTCGCTTCGTGCTGGCCGATCGCCAGCGGCTCAAGCAGGTGATGCTCAACCTTCTGGCCAACGCGGTCAAGTACAACGTTCAAGGCGGCTCGGCGACGGTCTCCTTCCGCCTTGACGTCCCGGGTCGTGTCTCCATCGGGGTGACGGACACGGGTCCGGGGATCGCGCCGGAGCACCGGGAACGATTGTTCTCCCCCTTCGACCGCCTGGACGCCGAGCGGCACGGGGTGGAGGGGACCGGCCTGGGGCTGGCGCTGACCAAGGCCCTTGTCGAAGCGATGGGAGGTTCCATCGGGGTCGAGAGCGAGGTGGGACGGGGCAGCTCGTTCTGGGTGGCCCTGCCCGTGTCCGAGGCTCCGGACGCCCATCGGGATCATGAGGAACCATCCCCGCCACCCGCCCCCAGCTCCATCCGCGGACGAACCGTCCTCTACATCGAGGACAACACCTCGAACCACACGCTGATGGAGCGGGTTCTGGCCGATGGCCTTGACGTTAGGCTCCTCACCGCGATGCAGGGTCGGATGGGATTCGACCTCGCGCAGGAGCACTCACCCGATCTGATCGTGCTGGATCTCCACCTGCCCGACATATCCGGCGAGGAAGTGTTGAGCCGTCTCCGTGGAGACCCTGTCACGCTCGAGACCCCGGTCATCGTGATGTCCGCGGACAGCTCGCCGGGGCAGATCGAGAGGCTGATGTCCGCCGGCGCGAACGAGTTCCTCCCGAAGCCGCTCGACCTGAAGCTCTTCTTGGAGGCGGTGGCCGAGGTGCTCGCGACGCCGCGGAAACCGAGGGACTCGGGGGGGGCCGAAGGGGTCTGAGGGCGCGCGGAGAGGGTCCGCCCCTTCCCCCTCCCGACCGGACACGTTGCCGAACTCACCGTCTCCACGTAGTCTTTGGGTCGCCGCAGACAGCAGGGGCGCTGCATGATCCGGCCACGCCGGTACCTGCCGAGGCCGAGGGGCATACGCGCGAACACGTGACGCCTCCGCTCGTCCGCGGAGGCGTTTTCGTTCGTCTGGAGGCAAGTTGCCAAGCGCTGAGAAGGTCGAGAAGGTCGCCACCCTGAAGGAGCGGATCGCCGGGTCCCAGGCGCTTCTGCTCGCGGAGTACCGGGGCCTCAGCGTCCACGAAGCGACGGAGCTCCGTCGATCCCTCGGCGAGGCCACCAGGTTCTCGGTGGTGAAGAACACGCTCATGAAGCGGGCCGCGGACGAGGCCGGCATCGAGGCGCTCGAGGCGCTGCTCGATGGCCCGACCGCCGTGGCCTTCGTGGCCGGCGATCCCGTGGCGGCGGCCAAGAAGGTCGTCGAGGCGGGCAGGAGGTTCCCGGCGCTGATCCTGAAGGGTGCCTACCTCGAGGGCCGGGTGCTCCAAGGAGCCGAGGCCAGGGCCCTCGCCGAGCTCGAGTCCCGCGAGGTGATGCTGTCGCGGATCGCCGGGATGATGAAGGGCGAGATGGCCCGTGCCGCCGGGATGTTCCAGGCTCTTCAGAGGAGGTTCCTGGGGGTGCTCGAGGCCCATCGCGAGAAACTTCCGGCGGAGGGGTCCGCATCCGAGGGGACGGTCCCACCCGTCGAACGTGACGAGTCCGGGGAGGCCGAGGCCTCCGAGGAAGGTGAGAAGTCTGAGGAGGCCCAGGCCTCCCAGGTGGGAGAGGAGTAGGCATGGCCACAAAGAAGATGGACGCCGACGCGTTGCTCGACCAGTTCAAGGAGATGAACCTCCTGGAGCTGTCCGACTTCATCAAGAAGTTCGAGGAGACCTTCGACGTGAAGGCCGCCGCGGGGCCGGTCATGATGGCCGCGCCCGGCGCCGGGGGTCTCGCCGTGGCCGGCGAGGAGGCCGAGGAACAGACCGAGTTCGACGTCATCTTGACGGGAGCGGGCGACAAGAAGATCCAGGTCATCAAGGAGGTCCGAGCGTTGACGAGCCTCGGCCTGAAGGAGGCCAAGGACCTCGTGGACGGGGCCCCCAAGCCGGTCCTGGAGAAGGTCAACAGGGAGTCCGCCGACAAGGCCAAGGAGCAGCTCGAGGGGGCCGGCGCGACCGTCGAGGTCAAGTGAGGCTATGCTCCCGGAGCGATCCACGGCGGAGGCAACAAGGGGGCGTTTGGATGATGGACGAGGGTTCGTTCGGCCAGCGGCTGCGACAGACCCGGATCCGGGGGGGGATGTCCCAATCCGACCTGGAGGAGGCTTCCGGGATCCCAAAGGCCCGGCTCTCGCGATATGAGAACGGACACGTCGCTCCCTCGATCCCCACCCTGGAGCGGCTGGCCCGGGCTCTCGGGGTCTCCGAAGCGGCGCTCCTCGGCGACGAGCGGGCCATCCTGGAGGACTTCTTCAAGGTCCTGACCGGCCGCGGGGTTCAAATCGAGTCAACGGAGCAGGCGCGAACCCTGGCCAACGCCGTGGCCGACATGTACTTCGCGATGCAGCGTGCCGGCGAGACCCTGCCGGGCGATCCGGGAGACCTGCTCTCGCCCGCTGGCCTCTCGCCTGTTGGGGAGTGGGCCGAGAGCGGCGATTAGGGCGTCCGGCCCGGTGCCGCTCGAGCGCCGGCGTCCGGAGGAATGCGGCCAGCATCGCCAGCAGGGCGATGGTCACGGTCGGAACCGCGATGAGCACGGATCCGTCCGAGGCGCCGACCATCCACAGGGCGATCCCGGAGAGCACGGCCTGCATCGAGTAGGTGAGAAGCGGGATGCCGCGGCCGCTGCCGAACAGCCCCCCGCGCACGCCCACCACCCACAGGGCCACGGCGGCAACCACCTCCACCGGGTTCTTCGTGGCAGGCGACACCGTTCGCCAGTCGTCTATCAGGCCGAGCAGGAACAGCGCGAGGCCGCCGGCCAGGATCGTGGCCAGCTCGCCCCACCCGCGGTGAGGGCGGCGACGACCATGAGGCCGCCGACCACCGCCAGGCCGCCCAGGTACGCGTGGCCTGCCCGTGGACCTTGTTCGGTGCCGGGCGGTCCATGACCCCCAGGGCGCGGGCCACCTTCGCCGCCACGAGAGTGAGCGCTGGCGTTCCTGCGAGGGGGAGCAGGAACGCCAGCGCGTATCGGAGGCCGTTGTCCACGGCCTCACCCCGCCGTCCGGCGCCCGAAGGTTCTTACGTGCGTCCGACGCCGTCTCAGCGTGCTCCTGGAGGTTCCATCGGCCGGTCCGAAGGCGGACTGGAGGGGGATGGCCGTGCCCGGCCCTGGCGGAAGGCCCTGGCCGCTCGGATCCGCGACCGGGAGGCCCGGGTGGGGTGGTGGGGCTCGGGCACGTGGGCCTCCCCCTGCTCGCCGCTGCGGTCCGGGTGCCTGGCCCTTCGCCGGAGGACCGGCGCGAGGTTCGTCTACCAGTTCTCCTTTTCTCCTTCCCGGTCCTGGAGTCGCTGATGGCGGCGGCCAAGGAAGGCCTGGTCCGAGCCCCCTCGGCTCGTCGCGCGACCGCCGGAGCCGGGCTTCGCGTTCGGGGGTGGCTCCTCCGGCGAGCCGACCTCGTCCTCGCCGTGAGCGAGGATGCGGCGGCAACTGATCGGGCAGGGCGTGGCCCCGGACCGGGTCATGGCCTTCCCCCTCGGGTCCGACCTTCCTCGGGCTCCGTCGAAGAGGCAGGTGGAGCGGTTCCGAGAGGAACTCGGACTCTCCGACGCCCCCGTGGTCCTGTACTTCGGCGCGATCGATCCGAAGCGCCGGCTCGACTTCGTGGTCCGGGTGGCGGGCCGGGTTCGGCGTCTCCAGCCGGAGGCCCGGTGGGTCCTGATGGGTCCGGCCTCCGACGGTGAGGGCGATCGGCTTCGCGGGTATGCCGAGGAGCTGGGGCTCGGGCAGCACGTCCTCGTCCTCGGTCCGGTTCCGCGGTCGGAGGTCCCGCGTTACATGGGGCTCGCATCGGTCACCGTCTCTCCCATCCCCACCACGGCCCTGTTATTTGGCCAGCTCGCCCACGAAGGCCGTGGAGTCCCTGGCCCTGGGAGTGCCCGTGGTGGGGACGCCCATCCCCGACCAGGTGGAGTTGATCGCCGCAAGCGGAGGGGGGTCCATCGCGCCCTTCGTGGAGGAACCCTTCGCCGCGGCCGTGGCGGCGCTGCTGGCCGACCCGTCGGCGGCCAGGCGGATGGGGGCGAGGGGCCGAAGGCACGGTGCGGTCCCACCGGTCGTACGAGCGGCTGGCCGGGTCGGTGGAGGCCCGCTACCTGGCCCTGGTGCCCCGGGGCGGACCGGGAGTCCCCCCGGCGCGGGGTTGACCGGGAGGGGCGGCGGGAGTACCCTTCGGCCGCTGGACCGGGAATCCTCCGGCCCCAGTTGACTGTGCGTGGATTCCTGCGTACACTACACGTTTGCCGTGCCGCCTTCCGCGTGCCCAAGTCCCAGGCGTGTCATTCCACCTAGGGGGGAGAGTCTTTGCCTGACGCCCTTGTTCCTGTCCGCGAACGCCTCACCTTCGCCAAGCTCGAAGAGGTCCTTCCCCTCCCGGACCTCATCGCCATCCAGCGGGAGTCCTTCCAGTGGCTCCTGGACGAGGGCATAAAGGAGGTCCTGGAGGAAGTCACGCCCATCCGGGACTTCACAGAGCAGTTCGAGCTCTACTTCAAGAAGCACCACTTCAATGACTCCAAGCACTCCGAGGAGGAGTGCAAGGACAAGGACATCACCTACGCTAAGCCGCTCTTCGTCCAGGCGGAGTTCATCAACACGTCCACGGGCGAGATCAAGGAGCAGGAGGTCTTCATGGGGGACTTTCCCGTGATGACCGAGCGAGGGACCTTCATCATCAACGGAACCGAGCGGGTGGTGGTCTCCCAGCTGGTCCGGTCCCCGGGGGTCTACTTCAGCCGTGAGCTGGACAAGACCTCGGACAAGGATGTCTATGTCGCCAAGATCATCCCCTCCCGAGGGGCCTGGCTGGAGTTCGACGTCGACAAGAAGGACACGGTCGGGGTCCGGATCGACCGCAAACGGCGCCAGAGCGTCACGGTCCTACTGAAGGCCCTGGGGTGGTCCGGGGAGGAGATCCTCGAGCTGTTCGATCAGGCCGAGTCCATCAAGCTCACCCTGGAGAAGGACCACTTCACCACGCCCGAGGAGGCCCTGGAGGACATCTACCGCAAGCTCCGGCCGGGCGAACCGCCCACGGCGGAGTCGGCCCGGACGCTCCTGGAGAACCTGTTCTTCAACCCCAAGCGCTACGACCTGGCCCGGGTGGGGCGGCACAAGGTCGACAAGAAGCTCGAGGCGGCCGAGGGCGTCCTCCACAAGCAGCTGAGAAGCCGGGCCAGGCAGCTTGCAGAGCTCGAGGGCCCCGACAAGAAGGCCTGGGCCCAGCCCCGGTTCCGCGTATGGGCCAACCTCCAAAAGGACGAGCACGGCGAAGGAGCCCCGAAATACAAGGGCATCCTGACGTACGAGGACATCTTGAAGTCCGTCCGGTACCTGGTGAAGCTCCACGCCCGGGAGGAGGGCTACGAGGCCGACGACATCGACCACTTCGGGAACCGGCGCCTGCGCTCAGTGGGCGAGCTGATCCAGAACCAGATCCGGATCGGCCTTTCGCGCATGGAGCGGGTGGTGCGGGAGCGCATGACCACACAGGACGTCGAGGCCATCACCCCCCAGACGCTGATCAACATCCGCCCGGTGGTCGCCTCCATCAAGGAGTTCTTCGGGACCAGCCAGCTGTCGCAGTTCATGGACCAGACCAACCCGCTGGCCGGGCTGACCCACAAGCGGCGCCTGTCGGCCCTCGGTCCCGGGGGCCTGTCCCGGGAGCGGGCCGGGTTCGAGGTCCGCGACGTCCACCCGTCGCACTACGGCCGGATGTGCCCCATCGAGACTCCGGAGGGCCCGAACATCGGTCTGATGGGCTCGCTGTCCACGTACGGCCGGATCAACCAGTTCGGGTTCATCGAGACCCCCTACCGGCGGGTGGAGAACGGCAAGGTCACGAGCAAGATCGACTACCTGTCCGCCGACGAGGAGGACCGGCACGTCATCGCCCAGGCCAACACGCCGTACGACCTGAAGACCGGGCGGATCGGCGACGACTCCGTGCTGGTCCGGCGGCAGGGCAGCGAGGTGGACTCGGTTCCTCCCACCGAGATCGACTACATGGACGTCTCCCCGAAGCAGATCATCTCGGTGGCGGCGGCCCTGATCCCCTTCCTGGAGCACGACGACGCCAACCGGGCCCTGATGGGCGCGAACATGCAGCGCCAGGCGGTCCCCCTGCTGAAGTCCGAGGCCCCGTTGATCGGCACGGGCGTGGAGTTCCGAGCCGCGGTGGACGCCGGCGACGTGATCCTGGCCGAGGAGTCGGGGGTCGTGGAGGACGTGTCGGCGGACGACATCGTGGTACGGGAACGGACCGGGGGACTTCGGACCTACGGTCTCCAGAAGTACCGCCGATCCAACCAGGGCACGTGCATGAACCAGAAGCCGTTCGTGCGGGCCGGCGACAAGGTGGTCAAGGGTCAGGTCATCGCGGACGGGCCCTCCACGGAGTCGGGCGAGCTGGCCCTGGGCCGGAACCTGGTCGTGGCCTACATGCCCTGGGAGGGCCACAACTACGAGGACGCCATCATTATCTCGGAGCGGCTGGTGAAGGAGGACGTGCTGACCTCGATCCACATCGAGGAGCACGAGGTCGACGCTCGCGACACCAAGCTCGGAGCCGAGGAGATCACCCGGGACATCCCGAACGTCTCCGAAGAGATCCTGAAGGACCTCGACGAGCGGGGAATCGTGCGGATCGGGGCCGAGGTCAACCCGGGCGACTACCTGGTGGGCAAGGTCACCCCGAAGGGCGAGACCGAGCTCACCCCGGAGGAGCGGCTGCTTCGGGCAATCTTCGGGGAGAAGGCCCGGGAGGTCCGGGACACGTCGCTCAAGGTCCCCCATGGTGAGTCCGGAAAGGTCATCGGGGTCCGGGTGTTCTCCCGGGAGGAGGGAGACGAGCTCCCGCCCGGGGTGAACCAGCTGGTCCGGGTGTACGTGGCCCAGAAGCGGAAGATCTCCGACGGCGACAAGCTGGCCGGCCGCCACGGCAACAAGGGCGTCATCTCGACCATCCTGTCCGAGGAGGACATGCCGTTCCTGGCCGACGGCACGCCGGTGGACATCATCTTGAACCCCCTGGGGGTGCCGTCCCGGATGAACCTGGGACAGATCCTGGAGGCCCACCTGGGTTGGGCGTCCCTGATGGGATTCACCAAGGACGGCCAGGACCTGAGGGGCCCGGTACACGTGTCCTCGCCGGTGTTCGACGGGGCCAGGGAGTGGGAAATCCTGGAGGCCTTGGGCCAGGCCCACTCGAACTCGGACGGGCATCGGCTCGTGAACGAGGTGGGCAAGGCCGTCCTGTACGACGGCCGGATCGGTGAGCCCTACGAGGAGCCGGTCACGGTCGGGGTTGCCTACATCATGAAGCTGCTCCATCTGGTAGACGACAAGATCCACGCCAGGTCCACCGGTCCCTACTCCATGATCACGCAGCAGCCGCTGGGAGGGAAGGCCCAGTTCGGGGGGCAGCGGTTCGGAGAGATGGAGGTGTGGGCACTGGAGGCCTACGGCGCGGCCTATGCCCTCCAGGAGCTCCTCACGATCAAGTCCGACGACGTCCTCGGCCGGGTGAAGGTGTACGAGGCCATCGTCAAGGGCGAGAACATCCCCGAGCCGGGGATCCCCGAGTCGTTCAAGGTTCTGATCAAGGAGATGCAGTCCCTCTGCCTGAACGTCGAGGTTCGCTCGGCCGAGGGCGAGGAGATCGAGCTCAAGGAGACCGACGAGGACGTGTTCCGGGCCGCGGAAGAGCTCGGGATCGACCTGTCCCGTCGGGAACCCGCCGGCGCTGACTACGACTAGGGGGTCCAGGGGGTTGCGGACGCGAAGCGAAGCGGAGCGGTACGCGTCCCCCTGGTCGACGGGGGGATGCCGAAGGCATCCGACCGGCGATGAGAGATAGGAGGCGTTCCGCTTGCTGGATGTGAACTTCTTCGACGAGATCCGGATCGGTCTGGCCACTGCGGACCAGATCCGAGCCTGGTCGAACGGCGAGGTCAAGAAGCCCGAGACCATCAACTACCGAACCCTGAAGCCGGAGAAGGACGGCCTGTTCTGCGAGCGCATCTTCGGCCCCACCCGGGACTGGGAATGCCACTGCGGCAAGTACAAGCGCGTCCGGTTCAAGGGCATCATCTGCGAGCGCTGCGGCGTGGAGATCACGCGGTCCAAGGTCCGCCGGGACCGGATGGGGCACATCGAGCTGGCCGCCCCGGTCACGCACATCTGGTACTTCAAGGGCGTCCCCAGCCGTCTCGGGTACCTCCTGGACATCCCGCCGAAGGATCTCGAGCGGATCATCTACTTCGCGGCCTACGTGATCACGAGGATCGACACCGACCGGCGCCACAAGGAGCTCCCCGAGATCGAGAACCTGGTCGAGGAGGAGAAGCGGGAGCTCGAGACGGAGCGCGACGAGGAGATCAAGCGGCGGCTGGCAGAGCTGGAGGACCGCCTCCGCGAGCTCGAGACCGAGGGAGCCAGGGGCGCTCAGCTCTCAGCGGCCCGCCGGGAGGCACAGCGGGACGTCGACCGCATCACCGAGGCCACCAAGCGGGACACCGACCACCTCGACGAGGTGCTGGCGGCCTTCAAGACGCTTCAGGTGAAGCAGCTCGTGGCCGACGACGCGGTGTACCGGTCGCTCCGGGAGCGGTTCGGAGACTACTTCGAGGGCGGGATGGGCGCCGAGGCCATCAAGCGCCTGCTGATGGACCTCCGATTGGACCAGGAGGCCGAGTTCCTCCGGGAGCAGATCGCCACGGCCAAGGGGACCCGCCGCCTGAAGGCCATCAAGCGCCTGAAGGTGGTGTCGAACTTCCTGGAGGGCCGGAACTCGCCGATGGGCATGGTGCTCGACGCCGTCCCCGTCATCCCGCCGGACCTCCGCCCCATGGTGCAGCTGGACGGTGGACGGTTCGCGACGTCGGACCTGAACGACCTGTACCGGCGGGTCATCAACCGGAACAACCGGCTGAAGCGGCTCCTCGACCTCCAGGCTCCCGAGATCATCGTGAACAACGAGAAGCGCATGCTCCAGGAGGCCGTGGACGCCCTGTTCGACAACGGCCGGCGGGGCCGGCCGGTGACCGGGCCCGGCAACCGGCCCCTGAAGTCCCTGTCGGACATGCTGAAGGGCAAGCAGGGGCGGTTCCGCCAGAACCTGCTGGGCAAGCGGGTGGACTACTCGGGACGGTCGGTGATCGTGGTCGGCCCTCAGCTGCGCCTTCACCAGTGCGGCCTGCCCAAGCAGATGGCCCTGGAGCTGTTCAAGCCGTTCGTGATGAAGCGGCTGGTGGACCAGGGCCTGGCGCAGAACATCAAGAGCGCGAAGCGGATGGTTGAGCGGGCGCGCCCCCAGGTGTGGGACGTGCTCGAGGAGGTCATCAAGGAGCACCCCGTCCTGCTCAACCGGGCCCCCACCCTGCACCGTCTGGGCATCCAAGCCTTCGAGCCGGTCCTGGTGGAGGGCAAGGCCATCCAGATCCACCCCCTGGTCTGCACGGCGTTCAACGCCGACTTCGACGGGGACCAGATGGCCGTGCATGTGCCGCTCTCCGCGGAGGCCCAGGCCGAGGCCCGGATCCTCATGCTGTCCACCAACAACATCCTGTCACCGGCCCACGGCCGCCCGGTCGCGGTGCCGACCCAGGACATGGTCCTTGGCATCTATTACCTGACCCTGGAGCCCATCCCGCCGGAGAAGGACGAGGAGGTCCCGAGGTTCTCGTCGGCGAACGAGGCCCTGATGGCTCTGGACCACAGGCTGATCAAGCTCCACGACGCCATCAAGGTCCGGCTGCCCGGCAAGGCCCTGCCGCCCGATCTGCTTCCGGAGACGGTTGACGTCACCGCCGACGGGGGTTCGCCTGTGCCCGTGATCCTGACGTCGGTGGGCCAGCTCATCTTCAACCAGGCCTTCCCGGACGACTTCGAGTACGTGAACCGGGCCCTGATGAAGGGCGAGGTCGGCAAGGTGGTCGACACCTGCGTGCACCGGTACGACCGGGCCACGGTGGAGCAGATCCTGGACAACCTGAAGAACGTGGGGTTCCACTACGCGACCCGGGCCGGCGTGACGCTCGGCGTCGAGGACGTCACCACGCCTCCCGACAAGGCGAAGATCCTCGACATGTTCGAGGGGAAGGCCCAGAAGATCGAGAGCCAGTACCGCAAGGGCATCATCACCGACGACGAGCGCCGGCAGGAGCTGATCGAGATCTGGACCCAGGCCACCGACGACGTGAAGGAGGCCATGGAGTCCCGGTTCGCCCGGACCAACCCGATCTACATGATGGCGAACTCGGGGGCTCGCGGGAACATCATGCAGATCCGCCAGATCGCCGGGATGCGCGGCCTGGTGGCCAACCCGAAGGGAGAGATCATCCCCCGACCCATCAAGTCGAACTTCCGGGAGGGCCTGTCGGTGCTGGAGTACTTCATCTCCACCCACGGTGCCCGGAAGGGGCTGGCCGACACGGCGCTTCGGACCGCGGACTCCGGGTACCTCACCCGGCGCCTGGTGGACGTGGCCCAGGAGCTCATCGTCCGGGAGGACGACTGCGGCACCGACCGGAGCGTCCCGGTGTGGGTGACCGTTGAGACGCCCCACGGGACCAGGGAGCGCAACGCTCACCTGGACACCTCGCTGTTCGGCCGGGTCCTGGCCGAGGACGTGAGGGTGGAGCGGAAGAAGGTCGCTTCCAAGGGCGAGGCCCTCGATGACACGACGGTCGAGAAGCTCGTCGAGGCGGGCGTGGACACCGTGCACGTCCGTTCGGCCACGGCCTGCGAGGCCGACTACGGCGTGTGCCGCCTGTGCTACGGCTGGAGCCTGGCCACCGGGCGGCTGGTGGACATCGGCGAGTCGGTGGGCATCGTGGCCGCGCAGTCGATCGGCGAGCCGGGCACGCAGCTCACCATGCGGACGTTCCACACCGGCGGCGTGGCCGGTGAGGACATCACGCACGGACTCCCCCGGGTGGTCGAGCTGTTCGAGGCCCGGCGGCCCAAGGGCGAGGCCCTCATCACCGAGCTCCCTGGGGTCGCGACCATCGAGGACGACGAGGAGAAGAAGGAGCGGCGGGTCACCGTCACCTCGGACGACGGCGAGCAGGTCCAGTACAAGGTGTCGTTCCGGGCCCGCCTGACCGTGGCGGACGGGGACCGGGTGGAGGTCGGGCAGCAGCTCACCGAGGGCTCCGTGAACCCTCATGAGAAGCTGCGGATCGAGGGCGTCCAGGCCCTCCAGCACCACCTGGTGGAAGAGGTCCAGCAGGTGTACCGGAGCCAGGGCGTCACGATCCACGACAAGCACATCGAGCTGATCATCCGGCAGATGCTGCGTAAGGTGCAGATCATCGAGCCCGGCGACACCGAGTTCCTCCCCGGCGACCTGGTGGACCGGCGGCGGTTCGAGAACGCGAACCGGGAGACCGTGGAGAACGGCAGCGAGCCGGCGACGGCGCGGCCGCAGCTCCTCGGGATCACGAAGGCGTCGCTGGCCACCGATTCGTGGCTGTCGGCGGCATCGTTCCAGGAGACCACCCGGGTCCTGACCGAGGCCGCCATCGCGGGCAAGTCCGACCAGCTGCTCGGGTTGAAGGAGAACGTGATCATCGGCAAGCTGATCCCGGCCGGCACCGGCATGAGCCGCTACCGGAACGCTGCGGTGCGCATCAAGCCTGAGGCCATCCCCGAGTACTGGCTGGTCCGGCAGCGGGAGCTCGCCCAGCAGGTCGAGGGCGAGCCGGTCCTGTCCGGCCTCACCCGCGAGGAGGCAGAACACATGCTGGGCGGCTCCTTCGCGCCGGAGGAGTAGCCGGGCACAGCTAGTCCCACCACCAGGGAGG
>JBOGVG010000126.1:0-5401 GCA_050692435.1 Actinomycetota bacterium | reverse complement strand
CGGACGTCACGACGTCGGAGCGGGGCGGCGCCTCGATGATCTCCGGATCTCGCAGCATCCGCTCCAGGCTCCGGATCCGCGACTCCATGAGGGCCTGCTCGTTCTTCGCCGAGTCGTACTCGGCGTTTTCGCGGATGTCGCCGAGCTCACGCGCCGCCTTCAGCCGTGCGGCCATGTGGGAGCGGCCGGACGAGGTCAGCTCGTTCAGCTCGGCCCTCAGGCGCCCATATGCCTCGAGCGTGATGGTTGCCGTCGGCTCCTGTCCGGGCTTTCGCGGTGGCCGGCTGGCCAACTCTTCGGGAAGGTCCATCGAACGCCGAATCTACCAATCGGCGGCCTGGTCTCCCTGTCCGTGGCGGGATCCGTTCTTCGCCCGGCGGCTGGTGGTCGATGATAGGCATTCGCGGACCGGCGTCGGGCGAGGCCGGCCGCGAGCGATGGAAGGGAGCGTGGGATGGGCCGGCTGGACGGCAAGGTGGCGTTGATCACCGGGGGGGCGAGCGGTATGGGGAAGGTGGCCTCGCTCCTGTTCGCGCAGGAAGGGGCCAAGGTCGTGCTCACCGACGTCGCCGACGAGGCCGGGGAGGCGGTTGCGGCGGCCATCCGCGGCGGCGGCGCGCAGGCGGCGTACGTGCACGCCGACGTGTCGCGGGCCTCCGACGCCGAGGCCATGGTGCGCTTCGCCGTGGACACCTTCGGAGGCCTCACCGTCCTGTACAACAATGCCGGGGTCTTCCCGGAACGGGACGGCTCGGTGACCGAGACACCCGAGGAGGTGTGGGATCTCACGATCGGCATCAATCTGAAGGGCGTGTATCTGGGGTGCCGCTACGGGATCCCGGCGATGATCGAGTCCGGAGGCGGCGCGATCGTCAACGTTGCCTCGTTCGTGGCGCTGATGGGGGCGGCCACCCCGCAGATCGCCTATACGGCCTCAAAGGGGGGCGTGCTGTCGATGACCCGGGAGATCGCCGTGGAGTTCGCCCGCAGGGGCGTGCGCGCGAACGCCCTGTGCCCCGGACCCATCGAGACCCCGCTGCTGCAGGAGTTGCTGGCGGATCCTGCCCGGCGGCAGCGCCGGCTGGTGCACATCCCGATGGGCCGCTTCGGCCAGGCCGAGGAGCTCGCCAAGGCGGCGCTGTTCCTGGCCTCCGAGGAGTCCTCGTACATGACCGGGGCCTCCCTCGTGGTGGACGGGGGCATCACGGCGGCCTACGTAACGCCGGAGTAAGCGGCGCGCCGAGGTCAGGTCGGGGAGGCCAAGACATCCAGGAGGGCGATGAACGAATCCGCCTCGCGCTGATCGAATGGGACGGCCACCGGCAGCGGGGTCATGAAGCCGCTCATCATGGACCCCGACAGCGTCTCGAGCCGAACCTTCCAGGCGCCCTCCCCGACGGACCACCTCAGGCGGAGCGACTGCACAGCCTCGATCCCCCGGACGGCCTCGAGCAGGGGTCCCTCGGCCGGCGCGAGCCATTCGGGCCCGCCTGGGACCGGAGCTTTCCACCCCAACCGCGTCCGCTGATGCGAGAAGGGTCCTCGGAACCGGAACGTGAGCTCGGCGTCTCGCTCGGGCCCCGTCCCCGGAACGGTGGATGCCAGCGACAGGTAATTAGCCTTCAGGAAGAGACGGCGCTCATGCCGGTGGCCGACCGAGATGTCGGGGCGGCGGCCTGAGGGATCGCTCAGCTTCACGCGCAGCGCCCATGGAGCCTCCTCGGCGACGACGTAGGGCGGGCAGAATCTCCGGGCCGCGTCCTTCACCGAGGGCATCGACGACACGCGGGCGGGTCGCCACGATCTCTTCTCCCGGCGCTCGCCCATCGCTGCCTAGCCCGAGGCGAAGACAGGCTTCAGGGCGAAGTACACGTCGCGGTACTTCCGGTAGGCCGCCTCGTAGGCCTCTCGCTGTTCTGGATCGGGCCGGTGCTCGTCGGGCTGGAAGGATACGAACGCGGTCACCGCGTCGGCGACCGAGGGGTGGACCCCCGCGCCCACGGCGGCGAGGATGGCCGCGCCCGTCGCCGTGGTCTCGACGCTGGTAGGGATACGCACCGGCAGTCCGGTGACGTCCGCCTTGATCTGCCGCCACAGGGGTCCCTTGGCTCCTCCGCCCACGATGGTCAGCCTGCGAACCTCGAGCCCCGCGTTCCCCATGGCCTCCAGGATGTCCCGGAGGCCGAACGCGCTGCCCTCGAGGATGGCTCGCATCATGTGGCCTCGGGTGTGAGCCAGCGTGAGCCCGTAGAAGACGCTGCGAGCGGCACCATTCCACTCTGGCGTCATGGCTCCCTGCATGCATGGCAGGAACACCAGGCCCTCGGAGCCGGGCGCGACCTCGGCCGCCTCCGTAGCGAGCAGGTCGTAGGCGTCGCCCTTCCCCTCCGCCTCGGACTGGCGCTCGAGCGGAGCGAACTGGTCCCGGAACCACCGCAGGTTGCCACCGGAGACGAAGCCCGGGTTCTCCAGGAGCCACGTCGCCGGGTCGGCGTGCGGGTGGCACTCCACCAGCATGGTGGGATCCTCCCGAGGCACGTCGGAGGCGGCGCAGACGGGCTCCGCCGTCCCCACCACGTCGCACACCTCGCCGGGCGAGTACACGCCGGCCCCGAGCGTCGCCGCCATCTCGTCTCCACAACCCACCGCCACGACGGTGTCCGGGGACAGCCCCGTCGCCTCGGCGAATGAAGTGGTGACGGTGCCGACAGCGTCCGTCCCTGCGGCCAGCACGGGGAGCTGCGGGGGAGACAGTCCCACGGCCTCGAGCACCGGCTCGGACCACGCCCGCGTCCTGGGGTCGAGGAGCGCGAGGGACGAGGCGTTCGAGTAGTCCACGGCGAGCACGCCGGTCACGTCCCGAAGCACGAACGAGCCCGGAGGCATGAAGTGCGCGACGTCCGAGAACAGCTCGGGCTCCTCGTCGCGGATCCAGAGCGCCTTGAACACGGCGTGTGAGGAGTCGAGGTTCGCTCCAACGTGGCGATAGAAGTCGGACGGCGACATCCGATCGGCGATGGCCGCGGCCTGAGCCTCAGCACGCCGGTCCATCCAGATCATCGCGGGGCGGAGCGGCCTCCCCGCTGCGTCGCATGCCACCATACCGTCGAGCTGGCTCCCGAACGACAGGCCATTGATCGCGCTCGGGCCCTCCGGCACCTCCTGCACCAGCTTGCCGACGGTGTCGCTTACTGCGGTGGTCCACGCTGTCGGATCCTGCTCGGCCCACCCGGGACGAGGGAACGCAAGGTCGTACCCCTCGTACGCGGAGGCGACGAGGGTTCCGTCCGCCGCGTACAGAGCGGCCTTCGTCCCCTGGCTCCCGACGTCGCACCCGATGACGTACGGCCCGGTCACGCCGACGCTCGGGGCTCGACCACCATCTTCAGCCCGTTGCCGGCCCGGATCGTGGCGAACGCCTCCGCGATCCGGTCCAGCGGGAATCGATGCGTGACGATGCGGCCGAGGTCGTCCTGCCGCCGGTTCAGGTACTCCATCGTGATGCGGTACTGCCGCGGCGTGCAGCCGTAGGACCCCAGGACCGTGAGCTCCTTGTAGTGCAGCTGATTCATGTCGAGCGGGTTCACCGGATCGGCCTTCGGCAGGCCGGCGAAATAGACGAGCCGGGCGCGCTTGGCCGCCATGACCAGTGCGGCCTGCTGCGCCTGTTTCGACGGTGCCGCCACGATGACGCGGTCGGCACCGGCCCCGTCGGTGCGGGAGAGCAGCTCCTCAACGCCGTTGTCCTCGTCGGCCACCCAGGCGTCGTCCACGAACTGCCCCACTGCCTCCAGGGCGATCTCCAGCCGTTCCTTGCTCACCTCGGTGAGGTACACGCGGCCCGCCCCTCGGTCTCGGGCCAGGACCGCCTGCCAGCAGCCGATCGGCCCCGCCCCGATGATCGTGACGGTGTCCCCGTAGCGAGTGTCGAGCACCTCCGCGCCGTTCAGGGCGCAAGCGAACGGGTCGGCCACCGTAGCCAAGTCGGAGGGGAGCTCGGGCGGCAGAGCGATGAGGTTCTTCGTGGCGATGGGCGGCACCGCAGCGTACTCCGCGTACGCGCCGGGGTGCGGCGTGTATCCGTACAGCTCCTCGCGCTCGCACAGGTTCTCGCGGCCGTCCGCGCACCACGCGCACTCGCCGCACGTGAGGATCGACCCCAGGAAGACTCGGGCGCCCTTCGTCACGCCCGCCGGGAGCTTGGCACCGGACCCCACCTCGACCACGGTTCCCACGGGCTCGTGCCCGAGCACCCACGGAGTGGGGGCGCGTGGATCGCCGTTGAAGAACGTCCGCGCGTCGGTGCCGCAGATCCCGCAGGCCTCGACCTGGATGATCGCACCCTCGGGATCGAGGTGCGGTTCGTCTGTCTCCTCGACCTTCACCACCTCGACGTCGTACATGAAGGCGGCCCTCACGCCCGACCTCCCAGCTCATCCACGAGCGCCTCGTGGGCCTTGTCGGCGCTCCACCTCTCCCGGATCACGCGCGACAGGGCGCGGGTGATGCCTTCAGGGGACCGATGCATGAAGATATTGCGTCCCACCGAGCACCCGATGGCCCCGGCGGCCACTGCCTGCTCCATGCGCACCAGAAGCTCACGGTCCTCGAGCCGCGATCCCCCGGCAAGGACGACGGGGATGCCCGAGGTCGCCTCCACCAGCTTGGCGAAGGAGTCGGGATCGCCGGGCCAGTTCGTCTTCACGATGTCGGCCCCGAGCTCTGCGCAGAGCCGGACGTCCCGGCGGAGGTACTCGAACCCGTACCGATCCTTCAGGTCCTCGACCGACGCGTACGTCGTGGGGAATTCGGCCTCCGCGATGAACGGCATGCCGAGCCGCTGGCACTCGCGGCCCACGTCGGCCAGGGTTCGGATCATCCCCGGCTCGCCGTCGCCACCGAGCGCCGTGAACAGGACCACTGCATCGGCACCAAGGCGAAGACCCTCCTCCACCTCGGCGATCTGGACCACTTCGGGACGGGCGCCGTCGGGGTTCGCCGACGCCGACAGGAGCAGGGCGAGCGCCGTCTCGCGGGCGAACGCCGGCGCGGCCATGGGGATCATTCCCTTGCTCATCATGATCACGTTCGCGCCTCCCGCGACGGCCTCAGCCGTCCTCGAGGCGATGTCGGCGAGAGGCTCCAGGAACTGCGGCGAGGTCATGCCGTGGTCGAGCGCGCAGATCACCGACACCCCGGCTGGGTCGATCACGCGCTTCATGCGCATGGACGTGCCGATCTGGGCGTTCACTCGAACCTCCTCCCCGGTCCCCGCCGAACCACGGTGAAGTCGAACGCATCGGCCAGGTGGAATTCGTCCGAGAGAAGCACCGGCCGGCCCTGGTCGTCGTAGTCGACCTGGCGGATGTACAGGAGCAGCGCTCCCTTGATGACCCGGAGC
>JBOGVG010000125.1:0-5086 GCA_050692435.1 Actinomycetota bacterium | reverse complement strand
GGCCAGGTCCGGAACCAGGTGGTGTCGGGGAGAGGGGCGATGGTTGGAGGCCAGAGCGTCATCTATCTCGGCGCGAGCGCCCGCGCGAAGTTCCGCGACCTTGCGGCCGACGCCATGTTGGGGCGGTGACCGGGCCCGCTAGCCCTTCTCGACCATTTCCGCCCGGACGCCGAGGAGGCGCACCGGGCGGTCCAGCTCGAACTTCGCGAGCGCGGCGAGCGCACCCGCTTCGATCGCGTCGGGGTGCATGGTGGGCTCGGGGAGCGGCACGCCGTGGGTCGACGTAATGAACGGCGCGAATCGGACCTTCACGACCACGCGAACCGCGGCCCGGCCCTCCTCCTTCAGGTTCTCGACCACGGCCCGGGCCAGCTTCACCACCTCGCGGCGGACCTCGTCCGGATCGGTGATGTCCTGCTGGTAAGTGCGCTCATGTCCCCGGGCCTTCGCGACGTAAGGCTCGGACGTCACCGGCGTTGCGTGCTCGCCGGTCCCGAGCTGTCGTAGCCACGGCCCGGTCCTCGGCCCGAACGCGCGGGCCAATGCTTCATCGTCCGCCCCGGCCAGCTGGTCCACCGTCTGGATCCCGAGCGCGTCGAGCTTCGCCGCGGTCTTCCTCCCGATCCCCCAGAGCGCGTCGACGTTCCGCCCCCCCATCACCACCGACCAGTTCTCGCGGGTCAGCCGGTACACGCCGGCAGGCTTGGCGAATCCCGACGCGATCTTGGCCCGGAGCTTGTTGTCGCCCACGCCGATCGAACACCACAGCTTCGTCCGGTGAAGCACGGCTCCCTGGATGTCGCGCGCGAGACCTTCCGGTTCGTCCGTCTCGACCTCCATGAAGGCCTCGTCCCACCCGGCCGTCTCCACCACGGCGGGAAAGGTCCGAAGGGTGTCCATCACCGCCCGGGAGGCTGCGAGGTAGGCCTCGGCGTCGACCGGCAGGAACACGGCATCGGGGTACCGCTTGTACGCGGTCCGAAGGGGCATCCCGGAGCGGATCCCGAACCTCCGGGCCTCGTAGTTCGCCGTCGAGACCACGCCGCGCTTGGTGGGGTCCCCATCGCCGCCCACCACCACCGGTTTCCCGACGAGCTCCGGCCGCCGCAGCACCTCGACCGCCGCGATGAACTGGTCGAGGTCCATGTGCAGGACGTACGTGGTCACGCCCAAAGCATGACGCCGCCACCCGTCGGGTCTCCAGCCTCGCTCGACTTGACCCCTCTGTTAGCGATGGCTTACGTTTACCGAGGTTCGCGAAGAAGTCACGTCGCCGGCTTACCTCAGGCGCCGGCCGGACGAGAGGAGGGAACGATGGCCTTGCGGTTCCGCATCAAGGCCGAAGGGGTGAGCCCGGAGCAGGCGTTCGACTACGTCTCGGACGTATCACGCCACCCGGAGTGGGCCAACCCGAACGCGAAGATGCGCATGGACCCGGTCTCCGGCGGGACGCCACATCTTGGCGCGAAGTACCGCTCGCAAGCGGTGTTCGTCCGCAAGCCGGTGTCGGCCGACCTGGAGATCACGAAGCTCGAGCGGCCGGCGCGGTTCGCGTACTCGGTGGCCCACCACCAGCAGGGCAAGAAGGACGTGCACTACGAGAACACCTTCACGTTCACGCGCGCGGACGGCGGGACGCTGATCGAGAAGACCTTGGGGAGCGACGGCAACCCGATCGTCTTCTTCCTTGCGTACCCGGCCATCCGTGGCGACGCCATGAAGTCGCTCCGCAACCTCAAGGCCAAGCTGGAGAGCGCCCCTCGCTGAGGCGTGAGGCGAGGTCCCGGGGGAGCGCCTCGCGCTTGCGCTCGGTCACGTGCACGACCTCGACGCCGGGGCGGCTCTTCAGCCCATCGGTCAGTGGGTGCCGGTGCACGTGGACGGTGGCCACGACCGCAACCTCGCGGTCGAACAGCTTCTCCACGGCGGCGCGGAACGCCGCCGAGGCGAGTTCCATCTTCCCCAGCTCGTCGATGACGACCACATCGACCTGGGCCTCCAGCGTCGGGAGGGCGACGCGTTCGAACGCGGCAAGGTCCACGCCGTACTTCCCCACGTTCGGCGGCCCCGGGTAATCGACGTGCGCCAGGACGCCGCGCCCGCCGGCGAGACTCTCGACGGCGAAGCCCACCCGGCGGCCCCGATCGCGAATCTCCTCGGTGGTGAACCCGGCCAGGCGGAGGCCGGAAGCCCGCAGCAGGTCCACCAGCCTCCGCGCCACCGTGGTCTTGCCCACAGCAGGGCGTCCCTCGAGCAGGATCTTCACCGGTCGGCCACCCCCCGGTTCACATCGTCACACTCCGGCGGATAGGCTGCCTGTTGAGCTGTGCTGGAAGGAGGCGGTCCCGATGTCGCGCACGACGGAGTACCTGGTGAAGAAAGGGATCCCCTTCGATGTCATCGCCCATGACAAGGCGTTCACCACGATCGACGAGGCCAGAGCGATCGGCATCGATGCCCACCAGGTGGTGAAAACGCTCCTCCTCGACACGAAGGCGGGGCACCGCCTGATGGTGATCCCGGGCGACCGGCGCCTCGACATGAGGCTCGCCGAGGAGACCGTGGGCGACCACCACGCCCACCTGGCGACGGAGCAGGAGATCGAACGGGACTACCCGGGGTTCGAGCTCGGCTGCCTGCCTCCCCTCGGTGGGTTGTTGGACACGCCGGTGTTCGTCGACGGTGAGATCCTCCGCCAGGAGACGGTGGTGTTCGCGGCGGGGAGCCAGACCGAGGCGCTCAAGGCTGGCACGGAGGACGTGTTCGGGGGAAAGGACGTCACGGTGGCGCACCTCACCCGCGATCCCGGGGACGAGTACGTGTAGGTCGGTGTCCTACGCCCGCTCATGAGCGCCCCCCGGCTCGGAGGCGAGCGTCCCTCCCGCCCCATCTAGCCACCGGCGCCGCGAGCGCGGTAGCGTGGGCCGAAGCATTCGGCCGTGAGGTGTCGGAGTTCCACGTTGTCCGAGGTCGTGTACGTCTCAAGGGTCAGGATCGAGCGGCTGCGGGGCGGCCATCGTCGGGCGCACCTCCCCCTCGGCGTGACCGTGGACTTCGGCATCCACGACGAGATCGCCGAGCACTACGGCAAGGCGCCGGGGGAGTTCGAGCCGCACGCCGCCACCCTCGACTACGTCACCGCGGCGGCGGGGGGCTGACTGACGGGAACCCTGGGAGGCGCGCTGGAGGCGCGCGGGGTGCCGGCGAGCCATGGGAGGCTCGTTGCCGACGTGACCGGAGAGGTCGAGAAGACCGGGGACGGCGTCATCGTCCTGCGGCGCGTGCACGTGAAGTACACGCTCCGCGCGGACCCAGACGTCCTGGCCGACGCCGACAAGCGCGCGGCCATCGACCGGGTGGTGGGGTTCCACGCGAAGAAGTGCCCGGTGGCCCGGTCCATCGGGGGCTCGGTCGACCTCACGACCGAGCTGGATCTCGTCCTGGCTTGAGGGCATGCCAACCCAGACGTTCCGGGTTGGTCCCCGACGCAGCAAAACGAGCCCGTGTACCGTTTTGGCCGGAGGGCGCAAGGACGTGACGACGGGCCGCCTGGACCAGCTTGCGCGGGCGACCCCGGTAACCCGGGATCGCTACGTGGATTTCCTGCGGGCGGCTTCCATCGTGGCCGTGGTCCTGGGCCACTGGTTCATCGCCATCATCCACTGGGAAAACGGCCTCATCTACCAGACCAGCGCGGTCGGCGTGACCTCCGGCCTGTGGCTGGGGACGTGGTTCCTCCAGGTGATGCCGGTGTTCTTCTTCGTGGGCGGCTTCTCGAACATGGTGGCCTACGACGCCTCCAAGCGACGAGGCGACTCGACGTGGTCCTTCATCAGGAGCCGCGAGGTCAGGCTGCTGAAGCCGTCGCTGGTGTTCCTGGGGGTGTGGGTGGTGATCCAAGTCGCCCTGCATATGGCCGACCTCGGCCGGCCTGCCGGGCCGACGCTGTGGGGCCACACGACGCTGCTCCGAGGGATGCGCCCGCCCGGTGCCACGATCCCGTTCGGGCCGGTGTGGTTCCTCGGGGTGTATGTGGTGGTGGTGGCCATCGCGCCGATGATGGTCCGGCTGCACCGACGGTTCGGGCCGTGGGTTCCCGCGGCGCTGGTGGCGGGCACGATCGCGGTCGACGTGATCGCCTTCGGGTTCGGGCACCCCGGGGTGCGGTGGTTCAACGTGGCGTTCGTCCTTCTGCTTCCGCACCAGCTCGGGTTCTTCTACGCCGACGGGCGCCTCCCAGCCCAGCCGAGGTGGGTGCTCTGGGGAATGATCGTGGTGGGGCTGGGCGGCCTCATGCTGCTGACCACCCCTGCGCTTTTCCAGTTGTTCGGTCAGGCCCGGATCGAGTGGTTCCCCACGATCGGCTACTACCCGAAGAGCCTGCTCGGGACGGACGTCGAGCCGATCTCGAACGCCTATCCGCCAACCGTGTGCTTCATGCTCGGGGCGATCTGGTCGATCGGCGCCGTCATGCTGCTTCGGCCCCATCTCACCACGTGGCTGGAGCGGCCCCGCCCGTGGAAGGCCACCATCTTCGTGAACAGCGTGATCATGACCTTGTTCCTGTGGCACATGACCGCGTATCTCGTCGCCATTCTTCTGCTGTGGCCGCTGGGGTTCGGGCAGGAGGCCGACAGCACCACACGCTGGTGGGCGGAGCGGTTCGTGTGGGAGCTGGTGCCGGCGGCCATCCTGGCCGGGATCATCGCCGTGCTCGGGCGGTTCGAGCGCCCCCGCGCGCGTGCGCGCGAGCTCGAGCCGAGGCCAGCGGCCTGACGGGAAGCACGGGCCGAAGCCTGCGGCCCGACGGAAGCCCCGGTCGAGAAGGCGGTGCTAGATCGTGCGCCTTTGGACCACTGCCCGGTACACGAGGAGCACGATCACGGCTCCGAGGATTGAGCCGATCAGTCCGGCCGGATTGAGGTCCTGATCGCCGGACACGAGCAGGTCGCCGATGAAGCCCAGGTCCCCCTCCTTCTTCCGGGTTCCGCCACGACGCGCTGACCGACGTGTCACCATACACGCCTCCGGGTAAGGACGAACGATGCGGCTGAAGCGGTTGCGCAGGCGGCGAGGCGGCGTCATC
>JBOGVG010000124.1:0-19237 GCA_050692435.1 Actinomycetota bacterium | reverse complement strand
CCAGCCCGTACTTGGTGACCAACGACAGGTAGTCCCGCTGGTAGAAGATCTTGCAGTTGATCCCGGGATGCAGCTCCCGAAGCTTTCGGATCTTCCGGTTCTTCTTCGTCACGAGCTTCTGGTTCAGCGTGGTGATCTCGATGTACAGGTCGTACTGGGGCAGGTAGAAGTCGGGCGTGAACCGCTGGGTCACGTTGCCGTCGCTGTCGCGCTCGAGGTCGAAGGACCGGGGCTCGTACTCCCATTCGATCTGGTAGAAGTCCAGGAGCCGGGCAAACTGCCGCTCGCTGGCATGCGCGAAGCTGACCGTGTCGCTCTTCAGGGCCGTGGTTTCGGCCGCCGCTCCGGCGCTCACTCGCCTCCGGCCCGAGCGATCTCGCGGCCCTTGCGCTTGGCGCCTTTCGCGAGGCTTCCCTCGAGATCGGTCCATACCCTATCGATGGCGAGCGCGAAGACGCCCTGGCCCCTGGCGAGCAGATCCACCACCGCCTCCGGGGACTCCACCGCATAGATCCGCGAACCGTCGGACACGATGGTCGTGCCGACCTCGGGCGCCTTCAGTGCCCGCAGGGTCCCCACGGCCTTGCGGACCTGCTGGAGGCTGACGCCCGTGTCGAGGAGCTTCTTGATGATCTTGAGCAGCGCCAGATCCTGGAATGAGTAGAGGCGCTGCGTGCCCGACCCCTTGGCGTCCCGAACCGAGGGCCGGACGAGACCCGTCCTTGCCCAGTAGTCGAGCTGTCGGTAGCTGATGCCGACGATCCGGCACACCTCTGGGACGCGATATCCCTGCTCGGCCATCACAACTCCGTAATTACGACGGCGTCGCTCAGGCTATGTCGTGGCGTTCGGCGTGTCAATCACCGAAGATTTCGCGGATATTCTCCCTGCATGGGCACCTGGGGGTTCCGTGGATCGGAGCGTCAGCAACAGGCTGCGCCTGCGCGACACGTCGGCGATCTTCGGGTAATCTCCGCCGCCGTGCGTCACCCGAACACGACGGGAAACCGTCGCGCCCGACGGGCCACGCTGTGTGCCTCTCGAGGGACGCCATGTCCCATACCCGGAGGATGATCCGCCGGGGCAAGCTGTTCGACGTCAGGAACCTGGCGGACCTGCTCGATCCGTACGAGGGTTTCAAGAGCTACGGCGGCAGCATCGTGGGCTGCGGCGACAGCCTGACCGACATGCATCAGAAGCTGATGCACCACGCCTATCACCGCAAGATCATCCTGAGCGGCGAAGTGCGTTTCGTGGGCATCGGGACCATCGCCGTCAGCGGCAGGTCGGGCTTCGGCAGGAACCAAATCTGGGGGACCGCGATCTTCTACGCGTGAGACACGGGAGGGACGGCGGCTCACCCGAAGTCCTCCGGGTTCACGTTCTCGAGGAACTCGCGGAACTTCTCGACCTCATCCTCGTCCTCTCCTGCGGGGATGAGGATGGAGGCCTCGCTCAGGACCTCCTCGCTGGCGTAGATCTTGCAGCTGATCCGTACCGCCAGGGCGATGGCATCACTCGGCCGGGATGAGATCTCGTACGAGGTGCCGTTCCGCTGCATGTTGATGACGGCGAAGAACGTTCCCTCTCGGAGCTCCGTGATGACGATGTTGTCGACCTGCACCGACATCTCGTCGAGGATGTTCTTCAGCAGGTCATGGGTCATGGGGCGGGGCGTGACCACGCCCTGGAGCGCGAGGGCGATGGCCGCCGCTTCGGCCTGGCCGATCCAGATGGGGAGGAACCGTTCACCCTCCGCCTCCCGCAGGAGCACGATGGGCTGATTGGTCGGCAACTCGATCCGAACACCCGCGAGACTCATCTCGACCATGGCTCAAGCTGCAATCTAGCCCTCCCCTCCCGGTCCGACAACCTAGGCCTCCGCATCCTCGGGTGGGTCGGAGGGAGGCGGCGGAGGCGCTCCCCGGGCGAGGTAGGGCACGAGCAGGTCGGGGTCCGCCGCAAGAGCCGCAACGTCTTGCACCGCAAGGATATCTGGCACGTTTCGGAACCGCTCCTGGAAGTCCAGCCCGTAGCCCACCACGAACACGTCGGGACAGTCGAACCCCACGTACCGGAGCGGGAGCGGCGTGATGCGGCGCGCCGACTTGTCGAGGAGGGCGCAGACCTCGACCGACGCGGGGTGGCGGGATTCCAACACCGAGATCAGGTACGACAGGGTGAGGCCCGTGTCGACGACGTCTTCGACGATCAACACGTGGCGCCCGCCGATGTCCTCGTCCAGGTCCTTCACGATCCGGACCCGGCCCAAGGACTCCGTGGCCCCCCCGTACCGGGAGATGGACATGTAGTCGATTGAGACCGGCAGGCGGATCTGCCGGAACAGGTCGGCGAGGAACACCGAGCCGCCCTTCAGGACCGAGATCAGGACGGGCGCGCGCCCCTCATAGTCCCCGGTGATGGTGCGGCCGAGCTCCTCGATCCGCCGGCGGATGTCCTCGCGCCCGAACAAGACGCGCACGACGTCCGACACCGGCCGCGATGGTAGCAGAGGGCTCACCCGAGCAGGGCGGACAGGACGCTCGAGACGGCCTCCAGGACGGCCGAACCTGCCCGTCGCCACCACGGGCCTGGCTCCGCCGGCGGCGGGCCCGGCACGTCCGCCACGACCAGGGGAACCCTCCCCATCCTCGTGTCGAGCGTGGATACGGTCAGGAACCCCACGGTCTCCCCGGCCTCCGGCGGAAACGTCACGCCGGGCCGCACCGTCACCCTGCGTCGAACCACGGCGTCGACGGCGACCAGGGCGGAGAGCGATACCCCGGCGACCACCTGCACCTCCCGGCCGGCGATGGGGACCGTGCCGAAGGGCCGGCCCTCGCGCACCAGCTCCCGAAGCTCGAAGGCGGCGAACCCGTGGTCGAGCAGCGCGGCCGCGTCGGAGAAAGGCTCCCCCGGCTCCCCCAGCACCACCGCCACCAGACGGACTCCCTCGCGCTCGGCCGCAGCGACCAGGCAGAACCCGGCAGGGGTGGTGAAACCGGTCTTCCCACCGATGGCCCCCGGGTACAACCACAGAAGGACGTTTCGGTTCTGGATCACGCGCGACGGACCCGACGGCGACGGGATCTCGCGGAACCGGGTCGCCACGATCGTCTCGAACAACGGATGCGCGAACGCGGCTCGGGTGATGGTCACGAGGTCTCGCGCGCTGGAGAAACCCGTGTTGTCGAGGCCGTTCGGCGAGGCGAACCGGGTGTTCCGCAGACCCAGGCGGCTGGCATGCTGGTTCATCCCGGCAACGAACGCCTCCACCGTACCCGAGACATGCTCCGCCAGGGCGATCGCGGCGTCGTTCGCCGATTGAAGGATGAGCGCGTACAGCAGGTCTTCCACCGTGATCCGCTCTCCGGCCACCAGGCCGAGCTGCGAGATGCCCGCTCCGGTTCCGCCCGCTGCGGCCTCCGGGCTCACGGTGACGACGTTCGCGGGGTCCGTTCGCTCCAGGACCAGGAGGGCCGTCATGATCTTCGTGACGCTTGCGATGGGACGACGTAGGTCAGGATGGCTCTCGTACAGGGTCCGTCCGGTGCCGAGGTCGGCCAGGATGGCGGAGGCCGCCCGGATCTGAGGCGGCTGCCGGGACGATTGCGGCGTACGGAGCGCGGTGGGGAACGGTGACGGCGACGTCCCGCCGCCGGGGACCGGGACCGGCGTGGGCGGGGGCGGCTCGAGGGATTGAGCGAACCCGATGGCCGGGAGCGCCACCGACAGCGCCAGGAGCGCTGCGGCACCACTGCGCCGGGCCCGGCTTGCCTTCCTCACGGCCGGGCGGCTACGGAGCCGTGAGGTACGGCCGCAGGTTGTTCCGGAGCAGCGCCTGTTTGAGCTTTCGCGACGCCCTGGACAGCTCGCCAAGGGAGCCCGCCGCCAGCTTCCGGGCGTCGGGGTTCCGCTGTCGGAGCTGCGGCATGATGATGGACTCGAAGAACGTCGCCTCGCGATCCGCGAAGTGCCGGTACATCGTGAGGTGCCGAGGCTCGACGCCGTACTTGAACAAGTCCTTGACGATCGACAGCACGATGTAGTCGTCGCCGTTGTAGTACTTGGCGGAGTCGGGCCCGTGCGAGCTGATCAAGCCGAAGGACTCGAGCTCCTTGATCCGCTCCTTGTCCACGCCGGTCGCCGTCGCCATCTCCTCGATGGACATCTGAAGGCCGGTGGGAGGCTCGACCAGGCCGTCGTCAACCTCCGGCTCGGCCGCCACCCGGTCCCCTGCCATCGTCCCGGGGCCGGCCTCCTGCGTGAACAGACGGTCCTTGATCACCTTGAGCGGTAGGTACTCGTCGCGCTGCAACCGCAGGATGTGCTTCAGCCGCGCGACGTCCTTGTCGTAGAACTTGCGGTAGCCGGAGGGCGTCCGCTCCGGCTCGATCAGCCCCTCCGACTCGAGGAACCGGATCTTGGAGATCGTGATGTCGGGGAACTCGGTCTTGACCGAAACCAGCACCTCCCCGATGGACTGGTAGTTTCGTGTCGCCATCGCTTACTCCCCTGCCTGGAAGAACGCCAACTTGAACTTCCCGATCTGGATCTCGTCCCCCGTCGCGAGCTTGGTCACCTCGACCCGCTCGCGGTTCACGTACGTTCCGTTCAGGCTGCCCTGATCGTGGATGAGGAACTCGTTCCCTTCCCGGCGGATCTCGGCGTGCTTGCGCGACACGGTGATGTCGTCAAGGAAGATGTCGCTGTCGGTTCGCCGGCCCGCCGTGGTCACGTCCTTCTCGATCAAGAAGGTGGACCCCGCGTTCGGGCCGCGCTTCACCATGACGAGGGCCTGACCGGGCTCCAGCTCCTCGCCCGGGAACGGGAATTCGTCGGCCCGCTCCTCCTCCACCTCGACGGGCGTGATGCCCACGGTGGTCTCGTCCACGAGCGGCGCCCCGCAGTTGGCGCAGTACCGCGCCCCGTCCTTGTTCGGATGTCCACAGCGGGTGCAATACAACCTCGGCAGCCCCTCCGCTCTAACGTCTGGCTGAAGGTCGAGGTTGAGCCTTGCGGAGCAGCCTCGACCAAAGGTGGACGTTATCGCAGGTGGGTTGAAGGGTCAACCGCTGATATACCGCCAGCGTCGAGCCCTTTGGGCAGTCGAGTTAGGGCCAGACGTGCTGGTCAGTGCGGTCGAGGCCAGGGGGGAAACCCTCGAGCACACCAAGCAAGCGCCCTCGCTACTCGCGTTCCGTCTCTCGAAGGTGGGCCTGATATGCGGCGGCATCCATGAGCGAGTCGAGCTCGGATGGATCCGACATCCCGAGCACGACGAGCCACCCCTCACCGTAAGGGGATTCGTTCACGAGCTCGGGCCGTTCGTCGAGGAGGGGGTTGCGCTCCACGATGGTGCCGGTGACGGGGCTGAACACGTCCGAGACTGATTTGGTCGATTCCACCTCGCTGAAGGGTTGCATGGCCGTCACGGCGGTCCCGACCTCTGGGACGTCCACGTACACGACGTCGCCCAGAGCGTCCTGGGCGTAGTCGGTGATGCCGACGCGGATGCGGCCGCCACCTTCCTCCCGCACCCACTCGTGCTCCTTCGTGTAGCGGAGCTCCTGCGGGAAGTCCATATCCCTCCCCCTGTGGTGAAGGTCTCGCCGAGCTGAGGGTGAACCTATCATCCCGCGCAAATCCGGTGAGACCCTCACGTGGAGGGTGCCGTGAGGGCGCGTCGGAGATCCCCCATGTACAGGACCGTGGCCACGCAATACTCAACGATGGCAACCACATACGCGATCCACCCCAGGGCCAGGGCAGCGGGGGCGAACGCGTAGCCCAAGGCTCCCCAGGCGATCAGCACGATCGCGGTCATCAACCCGAAGGTCGCGAGCTTGCCGACGAGGCGCACGTCGATCCGGACCCTCCGGGTCAGGAGCACCAGGCCGGCCAAGAGGACGAGCCCGTCGCGGACCAGGATCAGCAGCGCCGCCCACAGCGGGAACGCGTCCCGGACCACCAGGGCGACCAGGGCGGCCGCCATGGCCAAGCGGTCCGCGGTCGGGTCGAGGACCATGCCGAGCTCCGACACCCGCCCCGTCCGGCGAGCCACGTACCCGTCCACCCAGTCCGTGGAGATCACCACGACGAACAGGACGAGGCCGGCGAACGTGGTGTCCCGGTCCACGATCAGCCACACGAACGCCGGGATCGACAGGACGCGAGCGAGTGACAGCGCGTTCGGGATGGTGGCGACGGCAGACGATGGAGCTTCGCTCGGCGCGGTGGTCATCGTTCCGCGGAACCTACCATCCTGCGGGCCCACCGGGTGACCCCGCTCTCCCCTGCAGGGTCACCTCGGCCGAGGGCTCAACTCGAACCGATGAGTCGTTGAACCTAGGCTTCGGGTCGAGACTGATCTAAACTCTCGAGTGGCCGGGCCGGAGCCTCCATGAGCACGGAAACCTCCGGTTCCGGTCCGAGGTGGCCCGGGTCTTCCCCCCGGGCCACCTTCCTGCCCCAGGCGAAAGCGCCGTCGCGGACGAGGGTTGCCCTGGACGGTTGGGGACCCGGGCACCGCTTGTCGGGCCGGCCGGATTTGAACCGGCGACCTTCTGACCCCCAGTCAGACGCGCTAACCAAGCTGCGCCACGGCCCGGCGACGCCGATTGTACCGGCCCCTCATCCCGCCCGCTGGAGCCGCCTCGCCCTCGGCCTAACGCCGGCCCCTCTTGGACCGCTTGGTTCGGAACCGGAGCCTGATCGGGACGCCCTCGAAACCGAACGCCCGCCTCAGGCGGTGCTCCAGGAACCGTCGATACGAACCGTCCGGCGATGCCCCCCCGAATAGGACGAACGTCGGGGGGCTGGCCGAGACCTGCGTGGCGTACCGGTACCGGGCCCCGCCCGGAACGGCCCGGTCCCCCTGGGCCTCCTGAAGGACCCGGTTCACCTCGGAGGTGGGAACCCGCTTCGCCCACCGTCCGTGGAGCGCCAGCAGGCCCTGGGGCAGCCGTCCCACCCCCGCGCCGGTCAGCGCCGAGGTCCTGGACACCGCGGCCTGCGCGAAGATCTCGACGGCCTCCCCCAGCTGCTTGTACGTTCGGTCCTTCTCGGAGACGAGGTCCCACTTGTTCGCCACCACCGCGAGGGCCCGGCCCGCGTCCACGACCCGGGCGGCGATCCGGCGGTCCTCCGCCGTGAACCCCTCGCTCGCATCGAGCACGAGGACGGCCACGTGGGCCCGCTCGATGGCCCGGACCGCGCGGAGGAAGCTGTAATACTCGAGCCCCTCGGCCCTTGATGGCCGCCTCAGCCCCGCCGTATCCACGAACCGCACCGTGCCGGACGGCCAGGCCGCCACGGCGTCCACAGAATCCCTGGTCGTCCCGGCCTCCTCGAACACCACCGAGCGCTCCTCGCCGACCAGTCGGTTGAACAGGGAGGACTTGCCCACGTTGGGGCGGCCCACGATGGCGAACCGTGGCTCGGATCCCTCCTCCTCGCCCGGGGGGCCCTGAGGGAGGAGGTCTGCGACCCGATCGAGCAGGTCGCCGGCGCCCCGCCCGTGGAGCGCGGAGACCGACAGTGGCTCGCCCAGGCCCAGCGCCAAGAACGCCGTGGCATCGGCCTCCTCTCGCTCGGAGTCGACCTTGTTCACCACCACGAGCACGGGGACCTCGGCCCGCCGGAGACGCCGAGCCAGGGCGGCATCCTCTTCCACCGGGCCGGTCTGCGCGTCGACGACCAGCAGGACCAGATCGGCTCCGTCCGCGGCGTGCTCCGCCTGTCGGGCCGCCAAGGCCTCGATGCCGGTGGCCTTGTTCGCGTAGCCCCCCGTGTCCACCAGGCGGAACCGTCGACCGCGCCAGGCGGCCTCCACCTCGACCCGGTCCCGGGTGACCCCCGGGGTCTCGTGCGCGATGGCCTGGCGGCTCCCGAGCAGCCGGTTCACAAGGGTGGACTTGCCCACGTTCTGGCGGCCCAACACGGCCACGGTCGGGAGGCGCAACCAGCTCACGATCCGGCCCCCAGCCGCTCGCGCACGATGCCTAGGGCCTCTCGGAACACCTGATCGGGTTCCTTGCCCGTGGTGTCGAGCGGGACGGCATCCGGCGCCGGCACGAACGGGTTGACCCGCTCGTCCTGGGCGTCTCGGACCGCCAGGGCATCGGCCACCTCGGGATCGTCGGTTCGGCCGGCACCGTCCTCGCGCTCCCGGACACGCCGAGCCGCCCGCTCCTTCGGTGTGGCAACCAGGAAGATCTTCACCCTCGCATCGGGGAACACCATCGCCCCGATGTCTCGGCCCTCCATCACGGCCCCCCCTTCACCCAACCGTCGCTGCTCGCGCCGGAGGAGCGATCGGACGTCCGGGTGGCTGGAGACCTTCGAGACGTGAGCCTCCACCTCAGACGACACCAGGTCGGGTGCTGGCGGCTCACCCTCGATGACCAGGAAGGACGGAGTGAACCTCGAGCTGAGGTCGAACCTGATGTGACGGCCCAGGGCAGCCAGGGCGGCCCCGTCGTCGAGGTCGAGGCCTTCCTGCAGGGCCCGGAGGGTCAGGGCCCGGTACATGAGCCCTGTGTTCACGTAGGGCAGGTCCAGGGTCTCTGCCAGCCTTCGGGCAAGGGTGCTCTTGCCGGAGCCGGCCGGGCCGTCGATGGCGACCACCGGAGCGGCCATGGGCTACGCTCCGACCCTCGCCCCCAGGGCCCGGAGCGCCCCCACGAACCCGGGGAACGAGACCGCCGCCGCCTCCATGCCCTCGATGTCGGACCCGGAGCGGGCCCCCAGGGCGGCCACCGCCGCTCCCATGGCCATCCGATGGTCGCCCCGGGCGTCCGCCCTGCCCCCAGCAAGGCCTCCGCCCGCCACCACCAGGTCGTCGCCCTCGACCTCGGCGTGCCCGCCCAACCCCCTGATCACATCCGCCAGCCCGGTCAGGCGGTCGCTCTCCTTCACCCGGAGCTCCCCCGCACCCACGAACCGCGTCTCACCCACCCCGTGGGCAGCGAGCGCCGCAAGGATCGGCACCTCGTCGATCACGAGCGGGAGCTCCCGGGCCTCGATCCGCGTGCCGATCAATCCCTCACCCGCCGACACGAACAGCTCGCCCAGGGGTTCCCCCAGCGCCTCGCCGGTCTGGCGCCGATCAACCCGCACGCCCATCCGCCCCATGACCGTCAGGAAGTGCGTTCGCGTGGGGTTGAGCCCCACGTCATGCACCTCGAGCTCGCCTCCGGTCAGGGCGGCCGCCCCCACCAGGAACGCCGCCGAGGAGACATCCCCCGGCAGAGCGCCCTCGAACCCGTCGTGCTGGAACGGTGCGACGTGGATCGTCCCGTCCTTCGAGCGAACCGGCGCGCCGAGGCGGTCCAGCGCCCGCTCCGTGTGGTCCCGCGTGGGAACCGGTTCGACCACTGTGGTCTGGCCGGCGGCGGCCAGCCCGGCGAGCAGGACAGCGCCCTTCACCTGGGCGCTCGGCGCGAGGAGCTTGTGGTGGATGCCGTGGAGGGCCCTCCCCTCGATCTCCACCGGGGGGTGGCCGTCTGTGGTCCCCACCCTGGCACCCATCTCCCGCAGGGGCGCCGCCAGGCGCTCCATCGGCCTCCCCCGCAGGCTGTCGTCTCCCGTCAGGAGGGAGGCGAAGGGTGCGGAGGCCAGCACGCCCGCCAGCAGGCGGATCGTCGTACCTGAGTTCCCGCAGTCGAGCGGGCGGATCGGCTTCCGCAGCGCATCCCGACCCTCACCCTCGACCGTAACCTCGTGTTCACGGCGCTCATCCCAGGTTCCATCCCACGTGAAACCGTCGGCCTGATCGGAGCGCGGAGTCTCCGAAGCCCAAGTATGGAGCGAAGGCCGAGCTTTAGAGCTGCAAACCTGGGCCAAACAGGAGGCGGTGGAGCGGACGTCGAGCGAACCGGGGAGGCCAGCCAGCCGGGAGGTACCTCGTGCGGTGGCGGCCAGGATCAACCACCGGTGAGCGATGGACTTGTCCCCCGGGACGGCGATCCGGCCCTCCACCCTGCCTCCCGGCTCGACCCGGATCTGCACCGCCCCTCCTACGCCAGCCGGAGCGGCTCGAACCCGCCCCCCTGGAGGGCTAGCGCCGCCTCCTCGGCGGCGGTGGCCGACACGGTGAGGTGGACCGTCCCCCGGCCGCCCTCCGGATGGTGCACGATCTGGAGGTCCTCGATGTTCACGCCGCCCCGTCCGAGCGTCGCCGTGAGGTCGGCCAGGACCCCCGGCCGGTCCGGCACCGGGACCTGGAGCACGGCCACTCCCGCCTTCACCTGCGGCTTGGCGGCGAGGGACAGCCGGGCCTCCTTGGCCAGGGCGAAGGCGCGCTCCACGTCCTCCCCCCGGCCGTCGAGGGCCATGTCGCGAAGGCCGGAGAGCCGCTCGATGTACAGGTCGATGGCCTCCCTCACCGCGTCCTTGTTGGCGAGGAGGATGTCGCTCCACAGATGCGGGTTGGACGCCGCCAGCCGTGTGAGGTCCCTGAACCCCCCAGCGGCCAGGAGCAGGATCTCTGGCTCGCCCGCCTCCTCTTGGGCCGCCAGCCCCATGAGGGCGGTGGAGGCCACCTGCGGGAGATGGCTGACCATCGCCACGAGCCGGTCGTGACGCCGCGCGCCCATCCGAACCGGCCGCCCGCCCACCCGAGCCACCCAGGCCTCCACCCGCGCCGCCGCCCCATCGTCCGTGGCCGGCGAGGGGGTCAGGACCCAGATGATCCCGTCCAACAGGGCGGCCGACGCGGTCTCGGGCCCCGAGCGCTCCGAGCCTCCCAGGGGGTGGCCTCCCACGAATCGGGGAAGAGCCTCAGCCTTCACCGCACCCTCGACCTCGACCAGGACCTGAGACTTCACGCTTCCGACATCCGTCACAACCGCCTGGGGCGCGATTTGGAGTGCCTCCACCGCCAGCGGGGCGATGGCGGGTATGGGGGTGCACAGGAACACCAGGGCGGCCCCCTCCAGGCACGCCGACAGGCTCGGCTCCGGGCGGAGCCCTGACAGGTCGGCCGCCAAGGCCAGGACGCCGGCGTCGGTATCGAAGCCGCGGACCTCGTCGCCGCCCCGGAGGCCGGCCATGGCGATGGAGGTTCCCATGAGACCCGTCCCCACGACGGCGACCCGTTCAGCCGAGGTCATCGCGGAGAGATTCCGCCCCGTCGAGGTACACGTGGACGACCTCGGCCTGGGGCCGGTCGGAATAGAACTGCATCAGCACGCGAACCACCAGCGGCATCGATCCCTCCACCGGGATCTCCCGGGCGCACAGGAGGGGGACCCGGCCGAGCCCCAGCCGCCGGGCGGCCTCGGCCGGGAACGCGGAGCGGAGGTCCTCGGTGGCGGTGAAGAAGACGCTCACGATGTCCTCGCCCCCCACCCCGTTCCGTTCGAGGACCGCGGTCAGCAGCCGCTCCGTGGCGGACAGCACGGCCCCAGCGGTGTCTGCCGCCACACAGATGGCCCCCCGGGCCGCACGGACCTTGAGCTCCCCCATCGCCTCGACGCGCGCTGGCGCGCCCTCAGGCTACAGGGACGATGGCCGGGCTACCGGCACGGCGCGCCTCACAGGCCGGCGACGCGGTACAGCGCCCCGACCTCCCGAACGGAGAGATCGCGGGCCTCGCCGGGCCGAAGCCTTCCCAGGCGAACCGGGCCCACACGGACCCGGATCAGCCGTCGCACCGGAAGGCCCACCGCGTCCAGCATCCGACGGACCTCGCGCTTGCGCCCCTCCGCCATGACCAGGCGCACGGCGCCGCGTGCCCCGGTCCGGCCCACCGCGCGGGCCGCCACGGCCGTGGCCACGCCGTCTTCCAGCTCGACCCCCCGCCGAAGCCGGGCGACCTGTCGTTTCGTCGGCGCCGCCTCCACCTCCGCCAGGTACTCCTTCTCCACGCCGTATCGGGGATGCATCAGCCGGTTCGCCAGCGCCCCGTCGTTCGTCAGGATCAAGAGCCCCTCGGTGTCCCGGTCCAGGCGGCCCACCGGGAACACCCGGACGTCCGTCGGAAGGTACGCCGTGAGGCCGGTGCGCGCGTGCGGATCGCGCATCGTCGTGGTCACGCCGGATGGCTTGTGGAACGCCAGGTAGCGAAGTCCGGGGTCGACGCTCACCCGGTGGCCGTCCACCGCCACCACGTCGCGGGACGCATCGACCCGGTCCCCCAGCACCGCCACCCGGCTGTTCACGGTGACGCGCCCTTCGCGGATGAGGTCCTCGCTGGCCCGCCGGGATCCCACCCCCGCCCGGGCGAGCGCTCGCTGGAGCCGCTCCTCGGGCATCGACGGAGCGCTACTCGCCGGCTGCCTCGGCCTCGGCGCCCTCCTCGGCGGCCCGGCCCAGGAGCGGGGCGACGGGTGGCAGGCCGGAGAGCGACGGCAGGCCAAGGCGCTCCAGGAACTCGGGGGTCGTCCCGTAGAGTACGGGGCGGCCCGGACCCTCCTCCCGACCGACCTCCGCCACCAGCCCGCGGTCGATCAAGGCCCGGAGCACGCCGTCGGAGTTCACGCCTCGGATCCCGGCGATCTGGTGCCGGGTCACCGGCTGCTTGTACGCCACGATGGCCAGGGTCTCTAGGGACGCCTTGGTGAGCCGGGCGTGCCGCGAGGACAGCACGTACTGCTCCACCGACGAGGCCGCCTCGGGGTGCGTGGTCAGGCGCCATCCACCGGCCACGTTCCGCAGCACGATGCCGGCCTCGCGCTCCTCGTAGGTGCGGGCCAACTCGTCGCACAACTCGTCCACGTCCCGACGCTCGATCTCCAGCGCCTGGCCCAGGACCGAGGAGGACACCGGTTCGTCCGAGATGAACAGGAGGGCCTCCAGGGCCCGGCGTGCGTGGGTCAGGTCGCTCACCTCGTTCCCTCGCCTCGCCACTGCACGTCGATCTCGCCGAACGTCTCGGCCTGTGCCAACTCGACCTTCCCGTCTCGGTACAGCTCGAGGAGGGCGAGGAACCGGACGACGACGTGGATCCGTTCCTCGCAATCCGCCACCAACTCCCGGAACCGAGCCCTCCCCACCCGGCCCAGGGCCGACGCCACGGCCGTCACCGCTTCCTCCATCGAGTAGCGGATCGGCGTCACGTGGTACAGGTCGAGCATGGGCGGCGGGCGGAGCAGCACGGCCGCGATGCCGGCCAGGTCGCCGGCGGAGACCCTTTCCATCACGTCGGGGTACAGGTGCTGGAATTCCGGCGGCGGGCCCGCGTCGCGGGGGTGGTGGAGCGATTCCTCCTCCATCCGTCGGGCCAGATCCGCCGCCACCTGCCGGATTGCGGCGAGCTCCAGGCTCCTCGCGTACGCGAGGTCCGGCGACATGCCCAGCAGGTCCTCCTCGTCCAGAACCTCGTGGCGCGGCATCAGCCGGCCCACCTTCAGCTCCAAGAGGAGCGCGCACACCGCAAGGAACCACGTGGCCTCCTCCAGGCTCCAACGGTCCGCGTCCTTCGAGTAGGACAGGTACAGGTCGGTGACCCTCGCCACCGGGACGTCGCATACGTCGATCTTCTGGTCCAGGATGAGATCGGCCAGCAGGCGGAATGGCCCCGCGAATACCGGCAGCTCGACGGCGAACCTCCCGGCGGGTTCGGCCCGGTCCTCGCTCATGCCAGGTTCATGGCGTGCCGGACGGCCTTCATCGTCTCCTCCACGACGGGTCGCACCTTCGCCGCGCCCTCGGCCAGGACCTCGTCCACGATCCCCGGGGTCGCGTCCAGGTTGGCCCGCCGCTCCCGAAACCGCTCGTAGTACTCGATGATCCGGTCGGCAAGGTTCATCTTGTTCTCGACGCAACCAAGCGCACCCGACCGGCAGTTCTCGTCGATCCACCTCACGCGGTCGGGGGCGGAGAACAGCTTGTGTAGGGCGAAGATGGGGCAGATCTCCGGACGTCCGGGGTCGCCAAGCCGGATCTTCTGTGGGTCGGTGATGAACGTCCGGACCTTCTCCCGGATCTCGTCCGGCTCGTCGCGAACCCCGATGTAGTTGTCGAGCGACTTCGACATCTTCCGGCCGTCGGCGCCGGGGATGAGCGGCGCCTCAGAGAGCAGCGGCTGTGGCTCCACCAGCACCGGGCTGTAGAGGCGGTTGAACCGGCGGACGATCTCGCGGGAGATCTCGAGGTGTGCCACCTGGTCCTCCCCCACCGGCACCAGCTCGCCCTTCACGATCGTGATGTCGACGGTCTGAAGGACCGGATACCCGAGCAGACCGAAGTTCGCGATGTCGCGCTCGGCCATGTCGCGGAGGCGCTCCTTGTAGGTCGGCACCCGCTCCAGCCACCCGAGCGGCGTGATCATCCCGAGGAGCAGCGCGAGCTCGGCGACCTCCGGGACGTCGGATTGTCGGTAGACCGTGGCCTTGGACGGATCGATCCCTGCGGCCAGCCAGTCCAGAACGAGGCCTCGGACCCGCTCCGGAAGCACGTCGATCCGGTCGTAGTCCGTGGTGAGCATGTGCCAGTCGGCGATGAAGAAGAACGCGTCGTGCTCCTCCTGAAGCCGGAGCATGTTCAGGATGTTGCCGAACCAGTGCCCGACGTGGAGGGGCCCGGTCGGCCGGTAGCCCGTCAGCACCCTGGCCTTGTGCTGGGCATCCGCGGGCGTCGAGGAGGGAGCTTGCTTCCCGATGCCCGCGATGATAGCGCGGCCACTTCGGGGTTCCGGGAGCGGGCCGCATGTCAAGTCTGGGACGGTCGGCCAGGCTCCGTTCCCGTCAGCAGTGTGCCCGTCCGAGCACAAGGTTGCTGAGCGCCCGTTCCAGGACGCTCACGATGCCGAGCATCGGCCCGCCGAAGATGAAGTAGATCGCCAGGATGAACAGGATCAGGTACTGGTTCAGGTTCCGGTAGACCTCCCGGGGTCTTGGCGCCATCACCAGCGCGAGCATGCGGGCTCCGTCCAGCCCAGGGATCGGCATCAGATGGAACACACACAGGGTGAGGTTCGTGAAGACGAACAGGAACAGGTAACTGCACAGCTCGCTCGAGAAGCTCCCCACCCCCGCGCGGAGGAGGACGCCCCCCGCCGCGGCCAGCAGAAGGTTCGCCATCGGTCCGGCAAGCGACACGATCACGACGTCGCGCCGGTATTGACGGAAGTTCGACTCGTCGAGGGGCAAGTGCTTGGCGTAAGCGAATGGCGGCAGGGCGTATCCGGCGGCCCAAAGGATCAGGATCAGCACGGGGAGGATGACCGAACCGAAGGGGTCGATCCATGGCTTCGGATTCAGGGAGAGCCATCCCCACCTGCGGGGGCTCGGGTCGCCGCAGCGATCGGCCGCGTACGCTCTCGCATACTCACGCGCGACCATCCCGACCACCAGCGAGACACCGACGTAGAGCGCGTCCAGCACGCCTTCTCCCGTCCGCCCTTAGCCGCCGTACCAGCCGTGCACGAGCGGGGGGGCCTCGACCGGATCCTCGGAGAGCGTGAGCGCGGCCAGTACCCTGGCCGCGCACGCGGCCGCCGCCTCGTCGTCCCGAGCATGCACGGTGCCGATCTCCTCCTCCTTCTCCAGCCGGTCCCCCACCTTGGGCCGGAACACGATACCGACGGCCGGATCGATGGGATCGCCCTTCCTCTTCCGCCCCGCACCCAGTTCGCCGCTGGCCCGCCCGAGGGCCTCGGCATCGACGGCGGCGAGGAACCCGCCCTGCTCCGCCAGTAGGGCCTGCCGAACGGGCGCCCGAGGGAGCACCGCCCACGGGTCGTCCAGGGCCTTGGGGTCTCCGCCCTGCGCCTCGATCATCCGCCGGAAGGCCTCGAGCGCCTGGCCGGAGTCGAGGGCCGCGGCCGCCGCGCCCCGCCCCTCGCCCATGCCCACGTCGGTGAGCCGCGAGAGCGCCTCTCCGGCGAACATCAGAGCGAGGTCGCGGAGCCGACCTCGGTAGTCGCCCGACAGCAACGAGACCGCCTCGGCGATGTCCAGCGCGTTGCCGATGGCTTCCCCCAACGGCTGGGACATGTCGGTCACGGCCGCGCGGCAGGCCCGCCCCCAGTCGGCGGCCAGGGCCGTGCACGTCCGGGCGAGCTGCTCGGCGTCGGCCGCCGCCTTCATGAATGCGCCGCTTCCCGCCTTCACATCGAGGAGGACGAGATCGCTCCCCACCGCGAGCTTCTTCGACATCACGCTGGCCGCGATGAGCGGCACAGAGGGCACGGTCGCCGTGGCATCGCGCAGCGCGTACAGGGCCCCGTCGGCGGGGACGATGTCCTCGGTCTGCGCCGCAACCGCGCATCCGACCTCATCGACCTGCCGCTCGAACGCCTCGGGCGACAGGTCGGTGCGGAGGCCTGGGATCGACTCCAGCTTGTCCAGGGTTCCCCCGGTGTGGCCGAGGCCCCGCCCCGACAGCTTGGCCACTGCCAGGCCCACCGAGGCAGCCAGGGGCGCGAACGCCAGGGTCACCCCGTCGGCCACGCCCCCGGTCGAGTGCTTGTCCACCGTGGGCCGGGAGATGCCGGAAAGGGGAAGGCTTCGACCCGAGTCCACCATCGCTCGGGTGAGCGCCAGGGTTTCCTCCGGCTCGAGGCCACGGATGCACACCGCCATCAGGAACGCCGCGGCCACGTAGTCCGGGATCTCGCCGCCCGCGTAGGCCCGGACGAACGCCGCGAGCTCCTCCGGGGGGACGGCTTTCCCATCGCGCTTGGCGGCGACTACGTCCCGGGGATCTCGAAGACTCACGTCCGGCTCACCCGCTGGGTACTCGGACGGGCCGGACAACCCTCTACCTCAGATCTACCTCTGACCGCGGGCTCGGCTTGCCCGGCGATCGTACCCTCAACTTTCGAGTGAGGTTCCTGTTCAGCCCAGGTGGTCAAAGCCTCAGCTCCTTCCCGAAGCTCTCCCCTGCCAGGCCCTCGGTCCGCACGTCCAGCAGGTCGGCCACCGTCGCCCCCAGGTCGGCGAAGGTCGGCCGGGCACCCACGTCCACGGGCCCCTCCGGCACCCCGGTGGCGAGGATCGGCGTGCGCTCCCGAGAGTGGTCGGTGGAGGGAGTCGTGGGGTCGCACCCGTGGTCGCCAGTGAGCAGCATCACGCCCCCGTCCAGGCCCCGCATCAGGTCCGGGATCCGCCGGTCCAGGGCAACCACGCAAGCCGCGTATCCGGAGGGGTCGTTGCGATGCCCGTACTTGCTGTCGAAGTCCACCAGGTTCGTGAACACCAGCGCCGGCGGCGGGCGGCGCAGGTACTCCAAGGTGATGTCAATGCCGTGGTCGTTCGAGTCGGAGTACCGGGCCTCGGACATCCCCTGCCCGGCGAAGATGTCCTGGATCTTGCCCACCCCGTACACACCCACCCCGGCCTCGCGGCAGAAGTCGAGGGCTGTCCGCCGGGGGGGTGGGACGGAGAAGTCGCGCCGCTCGGGCATCCGAACGAAGTTCCCCGGAATCCCGGAGAAGGGCCGCGCGATCACCCGCCCCACCGCGTGCTCGCCGGTCAGGATCCTCCGCGCAACGCGGCACCATTGATACAGTGTGGGCAACGGCACGACGTCCTCGTGGCAGGCGATCTGGAATACGGAGTCGCCGCTCGTGTAGACGATGGGACGACCGGAGCGCATGTGCTCCTCCCCGAGCTCCGCGATGATCTCGGTCCCGGACGCCGGTGCGTTGCCGAGCACCTTTCGGCCGATCTGCGCTTCGAACGGCTCGATGACCTCCGGTGGGAATCCCTTCGGGTACAGCGGGAACGGGCGGTCCAACACGATGCCGCACATCTCCCAGTGGCCCGTGGTGGTGTCCTTGCCGGCAGACCGTTCGATCAAGGTGCCGTGGGCCGTCCCCGGCTCGGCCCGGGCGGCTACGCCCTGGATGTCGGTGAGAAGGCCGAGCCCCAGCCTCTCGAGGTTCGGGGCGTGGATGCCGCCCACCGCCCGCGAGCAGTTGCCGAGCGTGTCGGACCCCTCATCGCCGTACGCGGCGGCGTCCGGCGCGCCCCCCACGCCGAAGGAGTCGCACACGAGGACGAGGATCCGGGGGACCCGGGCCGGGCTCACCGCCCGATCACCGGCCCTCGCCCTTCAGCTTGCAGTCGATGCACAGGATGGCCCACGGGAGGGCCTCCAGGCGTTCGAGGGCGATGGGCTGCCCGCACCGCTCGCAGCTCCCGTACGTCCGAAGCTCCATCTTCGTCAGGGCTCGGTCGACCCACCGGAGGTTGGAACGGAGCGCCTTCATGACCGAGAGCAGCCGGGCCCGTTCCGCGGTGCTGTGCGCGCTGTCGGCGAACCCCCGCTCCACGTCGAACTCGGCGTCGTCCGAGTCGGGGTTCCCGCCGAGCTCCACGATCTCCTTGCGGAGGTTGTCGCGCTGGTCCCCCAGCGCGCCTCGGAGCTCATCCATCTTGGCTTGGCCGATCACGACCTCTCTCCCTCCTCCCTCCGGCCGCGGCGCGGCGGGCCCGCGGATGTGCAGTGAAGTACACCTCGCGAAGGTGCTCCTTCGTAACCAACGTATAGATCTGGGTCGTCGCGACGCTGGCGTGGCCCAGGAGCTCCTGGACCACGCGGACGTCGGCGCCCCCCTCCAGCAGATGCGTGGCGAACGAGTGCCGAAGGGTGTGCGGCGTGACCCGCTTCCGGATGCCCGCTCGCCGAACGCGCTCCGCCAGGATCTTCCAGCACGCCTGGCGCGTGAGCCGCGCTCCCCGGCGGCCCAGGAACAGCGCGCCGCGGGATCGCGGCGTCGCCAGAGCAGGCCGCTCTCGCGTGAGATAAGCCGCGATGGCTTCGCGAGCGTAGCGCCCCAGCGGCACGTCGCGCTCCTTGCCCCCCTTGCCCAGCACCCGCACGCTGCCGCCCTCGAGGTCGATATCGTCCACGTCCAGCCCCGTCAGCTCGGACACCCGGAGCCCCGCCCCGTACAGGGTCTCGAGGAGGGCTCGGTCCCGAAGGCCGGCGGGCTTGCCCTCGGCAGGAGCGGCCAGGAGCCGTTGGACGTCCTCGACCGACAGCGGTCGGGGCAGGGCCCGGGGGAGCTTCGGTCGAATCACCCCTACCGTGGGGTCCCGGTCGGACTCTCCCTCCCGCATCAGGAACCGGTGGAACGAGCGCGCCGACGACAGCGCACGGACCACGGAGGTGGCACGGTACGGCTTCCCGTCGTCGTGGGTCGAGGCCGAGCGCTCGGCGAGGAAGGCCGCCACCGCCCCCTCGTCCACCGCCCTTGCGTCGCGGATGCCCCGCGACTCCAGGAAGTCCTCGTACCCGGCGAGGTCCCTGCGGTACGCGGAGATCGTGTTGCTCGAGAGTCCGC
>JBOGVG010000123.1:0-10616 GCA_050692435.1 Actinomycetota bacterium | reverse complement strand
GCGGTCGCGCCCTCGCGCGACCGCTACCCCCGGGCGAAGTGGGTCCCCAAGCAGAACCAGCACGTGACGCTGAAGTTTCTGGGCTCAACCTGGCCGCGGTTGGTCGAATGGGTCACGCGGACCGTTGAAGGCGTCGCCGGCGCGAGCGTGTCGTTCGAGTCCCGTGTCACCGGGCTCGGGGCCTTCCCGACTCCGAGGCGGGCCCGTGTGCTGTGGGCCGGGCTGGACGACCCCGAAGGCCGGATGGGCTCGGTGGCCGCGGCCCTGGACGAGGCGCTGGCAAAGGAGTTCGAACCGGAGAAGCGAGCGTTCACCGCCCACCTCACCGTGGCGCGGTTCGCCCCCCCGGTCCCGCTCGAGGACGACCTCTCCGCAACGGAGCTTCGCACCGATGCGTTTCCCATCGACCGTCTGGTCCTGTACCGCAGTCACCTCCAGCGCCCGGCGCCCGTCTACGAGTCCCTCGCCGAGTTCCCCTTGGGCGGTTGAGCGGACGTGTTTGACCCCGAACATACGTTCGAGTAGGCTCGGGTTGCAGGTTCCGAATGACAGAGGTGTAATCCATGTCATACCCTCGCGGTACCGTGCGTCCCGATAGCGGGAAAGAGCTTGCCGGGGCCGTGCGCCGGTGGGCGAGGGACCAGAAGGAGGCTTCGCGGATGGACCGGGACAAGATGCTCGACGTGGCGCTCACGCAGATCGAGAAGCAGTACGGCAAGGGGGCGGTGATGCGCCTCGGCGAGCACCCCGCCGGGCAAGGGATCTCGGTCATCCCTACCGGCTCGATCGCCCTCGACATGGCCCTGGTCGTAGGGGGCATCCCCCGCGGCCGCATCGTCGAGGTGTTCGGCCCGGAGGGCTCGGGGAAGACCACCGTGTGCCTCCACATCATCGCCGAGGCCCAGAAGCGGGGCGGCATCTCGGCCTTCGTGGACGCCGAGCACGCCCTGGACCCCACCTATGCCCAGCGGTTGGGGGTGAATATCGACGAGCTGCTGGTGTCCCAGCCCGATTCCGGCGAGCAGGCCCTGGAGATCGCGGACCTCTTGGTGCGCTCCGGGGCCCTGGACCTCGTCGTCATCGACTCGGTGGCGGCCCTCGTACCGCGCGCCGAGATCGAGGGCGAGATGGGCGACTCACACGTCGGCCTCCAGGCTCGGCTGATGTCCCAGGCCATGCGGAAGCTGGCCGGCTCCCTCTCCCGGTTCGAGACCACCGCCATCTTCATCAACCAGCTCCGCGAGAAGATCGGCGTGATGTTCGGCAACCCCGAGACCACGCCGGGCGGCCGGGCGCTCAAGTTCTACTCGTCGATCCGGCTCGACGTCCGCAAGGTGGAGAACCTGAAGGACGGCACCGAGGTGGTGGGCTCGCGCACCCGGGTGAAGGTGGTGAAGAACAAGGTCGCGCCGCCCTTCCGGCAGTGCGAGTTCGACATCATCTACGGCGAGGGGATCTCCAGGGAGGGGAGCCTCCTCGACGTCGGCGTGGACATGGAGATCGTCAAGAAGAGCGGGGCCTGGTTCACCTACGAAGGCGACCAGCTCGGCCAGGGCCGCGAGAACTCGCGCCAGTTTCTGACCGAGCACGTCGAGATCGCCCGGGAGATCGAGCGGAAGATCCGCGGAGCGGTGGGCCTGGCGGCCTCTGACGACGGCGACGCGCCGATCCAAGTCGTCCCGGACGTCGTGGTGACCGAGGAGCCGGCAGCCCGGCAGAAGGCGAAGTCACCCAAGGAGCGGGAGCCGTCGGCCGCGCCGGCCTCGTAGGAAGGTGCGATGATCCCTCCCCGGCGGGCCCGCAAGCCGAAGAACCCGCTGTCGCTCCACGACCGGGCGCTCCGTCTGCTGGCGGTCCGCCAGCGGTCCCGACGGGAGCTGGAAACGCGTCTGGTGGCGGCGGGGTTCGAGCGAGTCGAGGTCGGCGAGGAGCTGGACCGCCTGGAGTCGGTGGGGCTGGTCGACGACGAGCGCTTCGCCCTGGAGTTCGCAGAGCACGCGGCCACCCGGCGGCTTTCGGGGCGGCGGGCGGTGACCTCGTCTCTCGGGGCGAAGGGAGTGGCGCGGGACGTCATCGACCGCGCGCTGGGGGAGGTCGGCGGGGACGAGGAGGAACGGGCCGCCGAGCTGGCCCGGACCCGGGCGTCTCGCCTCATGGGTCTTCCTCCCGAGACGGCCTTCCGCCGCCTGTTCTCGTTCCTGGTCCGGCGGGGCTACGAATCGGCCCTGGCCAGGAGGGTCGCGACCGATGCCCTCAGGGTCCAGGCGGAGTCCGCCGAGTAGTGGCTGTCGCAACCTCTTGCTTCGGGGGGCTCCAGGCCGTAGATTGTGCGTTTGAGAGGCTCTTCAGGAAAACGATCTGTTCGACTTGTGCCTGACATAATGACCGACAGGAAGCGGAAGAACGTACAGCGCAGCGGGGGGCGCGTGAGGCCCGACGGGTCTTTGACGCTACCCTAGCTTTCGTTCATCGGACGCACGGCCGGACAGGGCCTGAGGAGGCCTCTGTCTGGCCTTTTTCATATCTGGAGGTACTGGAATGGCACCGGTAGTCGCAGCGATCGTGGCAGTGGTTGCCGGCGTCCTGCTGGGGTTCCTGGTCCGGGCGGCATTCGCCCAGACCAGGGCACAGAGCGCCGAGTCGCGGGCCCAGAAGGTCGTCCTGGAAGCGGAGCGGGAGGCGGAGAAGCTCGTCCGCGACGCGCTGGGACAGGTAACGGAGGAGATCGGCGCCATGCGCCGGGACGCGGAGGAGGAGATCCGATCCCGGCGAGAGGAGGTCAAGCGCGGCGAGCAGCGCATGAGCCAGAAGGAGGAGGCCCTCGAGAGCAAGCTCACCGATGTCGAGGGGCGAGCGGCGGAGCTCGACGACCGGGACGCCAAGCTCCAGAAGGTCCGGCAGCAGCTGGAGCAGGCCGCCGAGCAGCACCGCCGGCAGCTCGAGGCCGTGGCCCGGATGACGGCTCAGGAAGCACGCGAGGCCCTGGTGACCCAGGTCGTCGACGAGGCCAAGCGGCAGGCCATGACCACCGTCAGGGAGATCGAGCAGCGAGCCCGGGAGGAGGGCGAGGGGCGGGCCCGCAAGATCGTGACCATCGCGATCCAGCGGGTGGCCTCCGAGCAGACCTCGGAGTCGACCGTCTCCGTGTTCTCCCTACCCTCGGAGGACATGAAGGGTCGGATCATCGGACGGGAGGGCCGCAACATCCGCGCCTTCGAGGCCGCGACCGGCGTGAACCTCATCGTCGACGACACGCCCGAGGCCGTGGTCCTGTCCTGCTTCGACCCGGTGCGTCGGGAGACGGCCAGGCTCACCCTGGAGAAGCTCGTCTCCGACGGCCGGATCCACCCCGCCCGCATCGAGGAGACGTTCGAGCGGTCCAAGAAGGAGATCGAGGAGCAGATCAAGCGGGCCGGGGAGGAAGCCGTGATGGATGTCGGCATCACCGACATGCACGCCGAGCTGGTCAAGCTCCTCGGCCGGCTCCAGTTCCGGACCTCCTACGGCCAAAACGTCCTGAAGCACCTGGTGGAGTCGGCGCACATCGCCGGGTCCATCGCCGCGGAGCTGGGCATCGATCCCCGGATCCCCAAACGGGGCGCGCTGCTGCACGACATCGGCAAGGCCGTGACCCACGAGGTCGAGGGGTCCCACGCCATCATCGGGGCCGAGATCGCCCGACGGTTGAAGGAGGCTCCCGAGGTCGTGCACTGCATCGAGTCCCACCACGGCGAGGTCGAACAGCGGACGATCGATGCCGTGCTGGCTCAGATCGCCGACGGCATCTCCGGCGGCCGTCCCGGGGCGCGGCGAGAGAGCCTGGAGACCTACATCAAGCGCCTGGAGCGGCTGGAGGAGATCTGCTCGTCCTACCCCGGAGTGGAGAAGACGTACGCCATGCAGGCCGGGCGGGAGGTCCGGGTGATGGTCAAGCCGGGGGACATCGATGACCTCCAGGCGCAGGTGATGGCCCGCGACATCGCCAAGCAGGTCGAGGAGGAGCTCCAGTACCCGGGGCAGATCAAGATCACCGTGGTGCGGGAGACCCGGGCCGTGGAGTACGCACGCTAGGGAGCGAGGGCGCCGCGCGGTAGCCTGGGGAGGCCATGAGCGGCAGGTACCTGCTTCGCACCTTCGGGTGCCAGATGAACGAACACGATTCCGAGCGGATCGCCGGGTTGCTCGAGTCGGACGGCTACGTCCGGGCCGAAGAGGCCGCCGAAGCCCAGGTCGTCGTGTTCAATACGTGCGCCATCCGGGAGAACGCCGACAACCGGCTGTACGGGAACCTGGGGCACCTCCGCCCGTTCAAGGAGGCGAACCCCCGCCTTCGGATCGTCGTCGCGGGGTGCCTGGCCCAGAAGGACCAAGGGCGGATCCAGGAGCGAGCCCCGTGGGTCGACGTTGTGATCGGAACCCATGCCTTGCCCGGATTGCTCGAGCTCTTGAAGCGGGCCGAGACCGAGGGACCGCAGATGGACGTTCGCGAGTACACGGAGGTGTTCCCGAGCGCGCTCCCGGCCCGCCGCGAGGTGGCCCACCACGCGTGGGTGTCGATCGCGATGGGATGCGACAACCGGTGCACGTTCTGCATCGTTCCGGTCGTACGAGGGCCGCAGCTGTCGCGACCAATGGGCGACGTCCTGGCCGAGGTGCAGGGCCTGGCCCGTCGGGGCGTGGTGGAGATCACGCTCCTCGGGCAGAACGTGAACACGTACGGCCGGGACCTCACGGTGCCGGGGTCCAGTCGCCGGCCGCTGTTCGCCGAGCTGCTCCGGGCCGTGAACGACGTCGAGGGCATCCGCCGCATCCGGTTCACCAGCCCGCACCCGCACGACTTCACCCCCGACGTCATCGAGGCCATGGCGGAATGCGAGAGGGTGTGCGAGCACATCCACTTCCCGATGCAGTCGGGTTCGGACCGGATCCTGAAGGCCATGCAGCGGTCCTACCGGAGCGAGAGATACCTCTCGTGGCTCTCCCGGATCCGGGAGGCCATCCCCGGCATCGCGGTGACCACCGACATCATCGTGGGGTTCCCCGGCGAGACGGAGGAGGACTTCGGCGCCACGCTCGGCGTCGTCGGCGTCGCCCGGTTCGACCAGGCGTTCACGTTCCAGTACTCGCCCCGGCCGGGGACGCCCGCAGCCAGCATGACCGGCCAGGTTCCCAAGGACGTCGTGCAGGACCGGTTCGACCGACTGGTGGCGCTCCAGGGGTCGATCTCGCTCTCGAGGATGCACGAGATGGTGGGGCGGACCGCGGAGGTCCTGGTGGAGGGGGTGGGGCGAAAGGGCGGGGTCCAGGGCCGGACCCGGACGAACAAGGTCGTCCATCTGGTCGGCGACCTAGCCCCGGGGACGTTCCTCGACGCAAGGATCACCTCGGCCCACCCGCACCACCTGGTCGGTGAGCTCGTCCGCGTGACCGGCGCGCCCCGGATGGAGGCGGAACCGGAGCCCGTCGCCGCCGGCTGATGGCAGGGGAACGACCGCTCCTCGCGCTGGTCGGCCCCACCGCCTCCGGCAAGACCGAGGCCGGGATCGTCATCGCGGAACACCTGGGGGCCGAGCTCGTGTCGGTGGACTCGATGCTGGTGTACCGGGGGATGGACGTGGGGACGGCCAAGCCTGGACCGGCGGAGCGGGCTCGGGTGCCGCACCACCTGCTGGACGTGGCGGGCCCGGAGGAACCGTTCTCCGTGGCCAGGTACCAGCGGCTGGCCCGGGAGGCCATCGAGGGGATCCAGGGCCGGGGCCGGCGGGTGATGCTGGTCGGCGGCTCAGGCCTGTACTTCCGGGCCGCGATGGACGACCTGGAGTTCCCCGGGACGGACCCGAAGGCCCGGGGGGAGCTCGAGGCACAGGCCGCGGTGCTCGGGCCGGAGCGCTTGCACGAGCGCCTGGCCGGCCTCGACCCGGTGGCGGCGGCCAGGATCGAACCCTCGAACGTTCGGCGGACCGTTCGCGCGCTGGAGGTTGCCGCGACGACCGGGCGGCCCATGTCCAGCTACGCCGCGGCCTGGGAGCGGTATCCGGCCGAAGGGGCCCTCGCTGCCGGGGTGGACGTTCCCCGGGCCGCCCTGGCGCACCGGATCGAGGCCCGGGTTCGGGCGATGGTGGAGGCGGGGTTCGCCGACGAGGTTCGCATGCTGCTCGATCGAGGGTTGCTCGGATGGCTCACCGCCGGCCAGGCCATCGGGTACGCTGAGTTCGCGCGCCACCTCGAGGGCGAGCTCTCGCTGGAAGAGGCGGTGGCGCAGACGGTCAAGCGGACGAGGGAGCTGGCGCGCCGCCAGATGGTGTGGTTCCGACGGGACCCTCGGATCCGATGGTTCGATGCCGGCGAGGACGGCGCCGCGGCAATCGTGGACGAGCTGACGGAGTACCTCCAGGGTGACTGAGCTTCAGGTGTGGAAGTACCACGGGACCGGCAACGACTTCGTCATGCTCGAGGACCTCGACGACGAGCGGCCCCTCACCCCGGGACTCGCCGCGGCCCTCTGCCACCGGCACTTCGGACTGGGAGCCGACGGGGTCATCCGGGTGACGCGCGCCGGCGACGGCGACTTCTTCATGGACTATCGGAACGCCGACGGCAGCGTGGCCGAGATGTGCGGCAACGGCATCCGCTGCGTGGCGAAGATGGTGTATGAGCGGGGCCACACGGACCGGACCGAGCTGGACGTCGGGACCCGGGACGGCTCGAAGCACCTGTCGCTCCGCGTGGAGGATGGGGTGGTTCGGTCGGTCACCGTCGGCATGGGGCCTCCCGCGTTCACCCGGAGGGACATCCCGATGGGGGGGCCGGCCGGCGAGCTCTTCCTGGCCGAGCCCTTCGACGCCCTTGGCCGGACGTTCAAGGCCAGCGCCGTGTCGATGGGCAACCCCCATCTCGTCCTGTTCGTCGAGGAGGACCCGGAGCGGGTGGACGTGCACGGGATCGGGCCGGCCGTCGAGCACGACGACCTGTTCCCGGAGAAGACCAACGTGGAGTTCGTGGCGGTGGAAGGCGATGGCCTCCGAGTTCGGGTGTGGGAGCGCGGGGTCGGCGAGACCATGGCCTGCGGCAGCGGAGCGTGCGCCGCACTGGTCGCTGCGAACGAGGCCGGGCTGGTCCCCACTCGGGCCGAGATCCGGTTCCCGGGCGGGACGCTCCTCGTTGAGCGAACGGAGCACGAGGTGCTGCTGACCGGACCGGCGGAGCACGTGTACGAGGCCACCCTGGACGAAGCATGGCTCGCATCGCGGGGAGCCGGATGAGGATCGCTCGCCGGATCGAGTCGCTCCCCCCGTATCTGTTCGCGGCGCTGGACGACAGGCTCGCCGCCAAGCGGGCGGAGGGCGTCGACATCATCTCGCTCGGCGTCGGCGACCCCGACATGCCGACGCCCGAGCACGTCGTGGAGGCCATGCGGGAGGCGGTGCGCGACCCGTCGACCCACCGGTACCCGTCGTACTGGGGGAGCCTCGAGTTCCGGGAGGCGGTGGCGGAGTGGTACGCGCGGCGGTTCGACGTCGACCTCGATCCACGGACCGAGGTGCTGGCGCTGATCGGGTCCAAGGAGGGCCTCGGCCACCTGCCCGTGGCGTTCGTCGACCCTGGTGACGAGACGATGGTGCCCGACCCTGGCTACCCCGTGTACGGCGTGGCTACGCGACTCGCCGGCGGAACGCCGGTGGCGCTCCCCCTGATCCCGGAGATCGGCTATCAGCCGGATTTCGGCGCGGCGCCGGTATCGGAACGCACGAAGATGCTGTGGCTGAACTACCCGAGCAACCCCACCGCGGCCGTGGTCGACCGCGGGACCTTCGAGCACGCGATCGCCTTCGCCCGCGATCACGACCTGCTCGTCGCGCACGATGCCGCGTACTCCGAGATCACCTTCGACGGGTACGTGGCACCCTCGATCCTTCAGGTCCCGGGGGCCAAGGACGTCGCGCTCGAGTTCGGGTCGGCCTCGAAGTTCTTCAACATGACCGGGTGGCGGATCGGTTGGTGCGCCGGGAGCGCGGAGGCCATCCGGGCATTGTCCGTGGTGAAGACGAACCTCGATTCCGGCCAGTTCACCGCGATCCAGCGGGCGGGCATCGCCGCCCTGGCCGGGCCACAGGACCACCTCGACGAGCTGCGCGCGGTCTATCAGCGGCGGCGCGACGTCGTGGTGGGGACGCTGAACAACCTGGGGTGGTCGCTCAAACCGCCCCTGGGCTCGGTCTACGTGTGGGCGCCCACGCCCGATGGGAGGACTTCGGCCGAGTTCGCCGACCTTCTGCTCGACGAGGCCCGTGTGTTCGTCGCGCCCGGGACGGGATACGGTTCGCGCGGCGAGGGCTTCGTCCGGTTCTCCCTCACCGTCCCGGACGACCGGTTGGCCGAGGCCATGGACCGCATCGCAGGGGTACTGTCCTGATGTCGCAGGACGGCAAGAGGCGGCGCCCTGCCCGCCGGTCGAACGTCCTGGAGTCGCCGCTTTCGGCCACGTGGACCCCGCGCGTCCGGGAGAAGGCCGTCTTGGTCGGGGTGGGGAACGGCATCGACCATTCGGACCTCGACGAGCTGGCGGCCTTGGCCGACTCGGCCGGCGCGCAGCCGGTGGCGCGGATCGTGCAGACGCGGTCCGACCCGGACCCGGCGACGTTCGTGGGAAAGGGGAAGCTCGAGGACATCCACCGTGCCGTGCACTCGAGCGGCGCCGACGCGGTCATCCTGGACGACGAGCTCACCCCGGGCCAGCTCCGGAACCTGGAAGAGCGGCTGGGGACCAAGGTGATCGATCGGACCGCGCTGATCCTCGACATCTTCGCGCTGCACGCGCGGTCCCGCGAAGGCAAGGCCCAGGTCGAGCTGGCCCAGCTCAACTACCTCCTTCCTCGCCTCCGGGGATGGGGTGAGGCCATGTCCCGCCTCGGCGGTGGGATCGGGACGCGCGGTCCCGGCGAGACCAAGCTCGAGGTGGACCGGCAGCACATCAAGCGCCGGATCTCGAAGCTCCGCCGAGACATCAAGGACTTGGCCCGGACCCGCGACGTGAAGCGGTCCCGCCGCGAACGCTCAGGGATCCCGCAAGTCGCCATCGCCGGGTACACGAACGCCGGGAAGTCCACGCTGATGAACGGGCTCACCGAGGCCGGTGTCCTGGTCGCGGACCAGCTGTTCGCCACGCTGGATCCCACCACTCGCCGGATCGCCCTGCCGGGGGGGAGGCACGCCACCCTGTCGGACACGGTGGGATTCGTGGGCAAGCTGCCCCACGACCTGGTGGAGGCGTTCCGATCGACCCTCGAGGAGGTGACCCGCGCCGACCTGGTCCTGCACGTGGCGGATGCCTCGTCGAGCGACGTGGCGCACCAGATCGAGGCGGTTCGCATGGTGCTCGGGGACATCGGGGCGGGCGGCATCCCCGAGGTCCTGGCGATGAACAAGGCCGAACTCCTCACCGAGGTCGAGCGGGAGCGGACCGCTCGGCGGTTCCCCGACGCCGTGCGCATCTCGGCGCTCACTGGCGAGGGCCTCGACCTGTTGGTCGAACGGGTCGCGGCGGCCATCCCGCGGCCGCCGGTCGAGGTGACCTTGCTGGTGCCCTATGGGCGCGACGAGGTGATCGCACGTCTGTACCGGGAGGCGGAGGTCCTGGAGACGGAGCCGAACGACGATGGCACACTGGTCCGGGCCCGGGTGGGGGAGCGGGAGTTCGCCGCCGTGGGCGATCTGATCGTGCGTCACCACGGCCGTCGGGCCACCGCGGGCTGAGGGCTCAGGTCAGGGCGAGCCGATCCGCCACAGCCGTTCGTCGTCCCAGGCCCCGATGATCACGCGATCCGGGTCCTGCCCCCGCTCGAGGGCGAACCGGAGGGCCAGCAGCTGGAGCCGGACCGTGAGGGGGATCTGGGCCAGGATGGGGGGGAGGTCCGCGGTCTCGGCCAGGGCCGTGACTTGGAGGCCCTCCAGCTCCGCGGCGCCGGACACCGCCTCGACCAGCCCGTCCGTGTCCGGCGGGGACAACGCGATCAGGTGGTCGTCGCGGGTGAGCGGCACCGCCGAGCCGTGCAGTAGGTACTCCACGTCGTATCCCTCGGCCAGGAACCGAGAGGCCTCGCGGATCTTCAGCGCACCCTCACGGGCCGTGATGCAGGCCGGCCCCTCGCCGAAGATCAGGAGCAGCCGCCTGGGCACGTCGATCCGCTCGATCCCCGGGAGCTCGAGAGCGTGCCGGACCGCCTCCGGGACCCGGGCGATCGCGTCGGGGTTCAAGCTCTCAGCACCGAGGGCGTGGGCGAGCCTGGCCAAGAGCAGGATGACCGCTGTGTAGCTCACCGTGTAGGTCTGGGAGGTCTCCTTGGGAACGGTCTCCATGACGTGGGGGATGTCACTCCCCTTCCGCGTGATGGCCAGCACCCGCACGCCCGCGTCCTTGGCCATCGCGTAGGCGGCGGCCGCGTAGGCCGTCTCCTGGCCCGCGTTGTGGCTGATCAAGATGACGCCGTCGCGGTGATCGACGGGGGGCGCCCAGTTCATGAAGTGCATCGACGGGGCGGCCTGGGCGGCGCGGCCGGCCTCGTGGAGCATGGCCGCTCCGAGCTCCGCCGCGTGGAGGCTCGTGCCGGTTCCCACCA
>JBOGVG010000122.1:0-30383 GCA_050692435.1 Actinomycetota bacterium | reverse complement strand
GACCGAGGCAGCGCGCCGCTCGGGACTGGAGGACGTGGCCGTGGCCATGGTGGACTCGCCCGTGGGCGAGCTGCTGGTCGCGACGACCCGTCGCGGCCTGGTCCGGGTGGCGTACCCGGACGAGCGGGCGGAGTTCGTGCTGGAGGAGCTGGCCGAGACGCTGTCGCCCCGGGTGCTGGAGGACCCCCGGGCCCTGGACATGGTTCGGCGACAGCTCGAGGAGTACTTCGAGGGCCGACGCCACCGGTTCGAGGTCCGGGTCGACTGGGCTCTTGCACCCCGGGGGTTCTCCCGGAAGGTGCTGGAGGCCACGGCGCGGATCCCGTATGGCGCCGTGTCGACCTACGGGCACATCGCCCGGCGGGCTGGGAGCCCCCGGGCGGCCCGGGCCGCGGGCAACGCCCTGCACGACAACCCCATCCCCATCGTCGTGCCTTGCCACCGCGTGGTGCCGTCCACCGGCGGGGTCGGGAAGTACGGCGGGAGCGAGTGGCGGAAGGAATTCCTCCTCCGCATGGAGGGGGCCCTCGCCGGGTATGGCGATGGCGAGGAAACGGGGTCCCGGCCGCGATAATGGCCCGGTGCGCGCCCGCCCATCCCGACGCTCGGTCGACCTCGCGATCGTGACGGCCCTCGTCCTGGTCTCCTGCGGCTCGCCCGGCGAGTCGGGTCCGGCTTCGCCCTCCGGGGCCCTCGGCGCCGTGTCGCAAGATGCGGCGGACCGGGCGGTCTCCGGATTGTGCGAGATGCGGACGAACGCGGGCGACCGGGACGCCGCAAACCGGGTGTTCTACGACCGTTCGCACGAGCAGCTCCACGCGATCGCCGCGGCGGCCCAGCTCGGCGATCCGGCCGTGGCGGGGCGGCTGCTTCGGGCCAAGGAGCGGATCGAGGCGGACCTCCGGCCCGAGCGCTTCCCAGGCGGCTTCGTGCGGAACCTCGACGCGCTCATCGGGGCGACCGGGGACGCGTTGGAGGCCATCGGTCTCGAGGCGCCCCGCTGCGGCTGACGCCGGGCTGGGCCGACCGCCCGGCCGCGGCCGATGGTCCGGCCGGCGCGATCGGGCGCCACGCGGGATGATGGAAGGCATATGAGGCCCGGTCGTCTCTCCGTGCTCGCGCCCGCGCTCGCCCTGCTCGCGGCGTCGTGCGGGTCGAATGGCTCCTCCGGCGAGGGCGAGCCGACCGGGTCCGCCGGCGGCATGGTGGCCGTCGTGGCCAGCGCCGACCTGTATGCGAACGCGCCACAGCGGTTCGCCGTCGGGCTGCCCTTCGCCGACGGCCGGCTGGTGAGCTTCGGTTCGGTGGAGTTCCTGTTCTCGTACACAGGCACCGCCGAGCAGAGCATCGCTCCCGAGCCCGGCCCGGAAGCCACGGCATCGTACGTGCCGACGCCGGGCACGCCGGATGGGGGACGGTCCGGTCCGGTCGTCACCCAGCCGTCGGAGGCCCGGGGCGTCTACGAGGCCGGTGGCGTGACGTTCGATGCCGCCGGCATCTGGCAGGTTGAGGTCACGGCCGACGTCCAGGGGCCCGGGACCCAGACGGCCCGGGCGAGCTTCTCGGTGGCGGCGGTGCCCTCGCTTCCGGCGCCGGGGCAGCCGGCCCTGAAGACCGAGAACCTCACGATCCGGTCGAAGGACGCGCCTCTCGGCGCCATCGACTCACGTGCGGACCTGCACGGGAAGATCCCCGACCCCGAGCTCCACCGGTGGACGATCGCGCGCGCCATCGAGGAGCACCGGCCCGCGCTGGTCGTCTTCGCCACGCCGGTCTACTGCGTGAGCCGTTTCTGCGGGCCGGTCACCGACCTCGTGGTCGAGTTGGCCAAGCGGTACGACGACCGCGCGGTCTTCATCCACGTGGAGATCTGGCGCGACTTCCAGGACCAGGTGATCAACCGGGCCGCCGCCGACTGGCTGCTCCGGAACGACGACCTCACCGAGCCGTGGCTGTACCTGATCGGGGCCGACGGCACGATCCTGGATCGGTGGGCCAGCCTGTTCGCCGAGGATGAGGTGGCCGAGGCGCTTCGCCAGCTGCCCGTGACGCGTCCCTAACCGGCGCCGCCCTCCGAAGCCCGCTGCTGGCCGGCCGCCGCGCTACAGTTCGGCCATGCACCGAGACGGCGACGGTCACCGCCACGGCCGGAGCCCCGAGCCCGCACAAACCTGGACCGACCAGGGTATCCACGCCGTCCAACTGTCTCTCGCCGGCTTGGCCGTCACCGCCGCGCTGCAAACCGTCATCGTCCTGGTCAGCGGCTCGGTGGCACTTCTGGCCGACACCATCCACAACTTCGCCGACGCCCTCACGGCGATCCCGCTGTGGGTGGCCTTCGCCATCGGCCGCCGTCCCGCCACGAAGCGGTACTCCTATGGCTACGAGCGGGCCGAAGACCTCGCCGGGCTGCTCATCGTGGTGGTGATCGCGGCGTCGGCCCTGTTCGCGGCGTGGGAGGCGGTCACGCGCCTGATGGACCCGCGGCCCATCCAGAGCCTTCCGTGGGTCATGGCCGCCGGGGTGGTCGGCTTTGCCGGGAACGAGCTGGTCGCCTTGTACCGCATCCGGGTCGGCCGCCGGATCGGCTCGGCGGCGCTGGTGGCGGACGGGCAGCACGCGCGGACCGACGGGCTCACTTCGCTCGGCGTGCTGGCGGGGGCCATCGGAGTGGCCCTGGGGTTTGACCGGGCCGATCCCGTCGCCGGACTGACCATCACGGTGGTCATCCTGTTCGTCCTGTGGCACGCGGCCCGGAGCGTGCTCCGCCGGATGCTCGACGGAACCGACGATTCGACCGTCGTGATGCTCCAGGAGGCTGCGGCCCGCGTGTCGGGCGTCGAGCACGTGACGTCCGCCAAGGCTCGGTGGACCGGCCACAAGCTGAACGCCGAGCTTGAGATCCAGGTGGACCCCGCTCTCACGGTGGGACAGGCCCACGCCATCGCCGAGCAGGTCGAGCACGAGCTCTGCCACACGCTCCCAAGACTCATGGGGGCCACGGTCCACGTCGACCCCCACCACCACGGCCCGCCGACGGGCCCGATGGCCCACCACCGGGAGGGCTGACGTGGACGAGGCCGAGGCCACGGCCAGGTTCGCCGCGGCCCGGGTGGCCAGGCTGGCCACGGTCCGGCCGGGCGGTGCTCCGCACCTCGTGCCGGTGGTCTTCGCCGTCCAGGGCTCGACCGTGCTCTTGGTCGTGGACGAGAAGCCGAAGCGAACGAAGGAGCTCCAGCGCCTGGCCAACGTCCGAGCCGAGCCCCGGGTGAGCCTGCTGGCCGACCACTACGAAGATGCATGGGGGTCCCTGTGGTGGGTGCGGGCCGACGGCAGGGCCCGGATCGTCGAGGACGGACCGGAACGAGACCGGGCGGTGGCGATCCTTCAGGCGAAGTACCCGCAGTACGCGGCGAGCCCCCCCACCGGCCCGGCGGTGGTGGTGGACATCGCGTCGTGGCGGTGGTGGTCCTTCGGCTGACCGTCGTTCCGTTCGGAACCATGGTCAGCCCTTAGGATGGCCTGCATGCGCGAGGAGCCACAGGAGCACCGGGAAGGCACCGCGCCCCCGATCGAGGTCTGCTACCGGCACCCGTCCGTTCAGACGGGCGTGCACTGCACTCGGTGCGGCCGGCCCATCTGCCCGGACTGCATGGTCCCCGCGCCCGTCGGCTTCCAGTGCCCGGAGTGCGTGCAGCAGGCCCGGCGGGAGTTCCGGCGGGGTGCGGGACGGAGGATACGTTCGGCCGGCATCACCATGACGAAGGTCCTGCTGGTGACCATCCTCGTGGGGTTCCTCCTCGAGGTCGCCGTCGGAGGCCCGAACGCCCTCCAGGACCCCTCCGGCCGCACCTTGATCCGCCTCGGGGCCCTCCAGTCGCTCCTCATCGCGCACGGCCAATACTGGCGGCTGCTCACCGCGGTCTTCCTCCACATGGGCCTGCTGCACATCGCCTTCAACGCATACGCGCTGTGGATCTTCGGCACGGCCATGGAGGACGCACTGGGCCGAACGCGATTCCTGTTGGTCTTCTTCGTCACGGGGCTCCTGGCGAGCGTCACCTCGTATGCGTTCGGTCCGGTCGACGTGATCGGCGTCGGAGCCTCGGGCGCGATCTTCGGCGTGTTCGGGGCGTTCATCTCGTACAACTACCGGCGCCGGCACCTGGCCCTGGCGGCGGCGAACCTGCGATGGGCCATGATGATGATCCTGCTGAATGCCGTCCTGGCCATCGGGTTCGCCGGGATCGATTGGCGCGCGCATGTCGGCGGGCTGGTCTCCGGGTTCGCCGCCGGGTACGTGGCCGAGGGGTTCGGACCGTCGCGGCAACGAACGCTGGTGCGCGTCGCCGGGTTCGCGGTGCTCGTCTTGGTGGGGGTCGCCTTGATCGCCTGGCGAACGGGGCAGATCCAGGCGCTTCCGATCTACCGGCAGGCCTTCGGCCTGTAGAACTGCGCTTCCGCGGTTTCGCTCGAGGGCGCGCCAGCCTAGCGCGCGTTCCTGGAGCCTCAACCGGGGCGGAACGGGGGAAGACCGTCGGAGGGCTCCGACACGACGACCGGCGCTTCCCCGGTCAGCTCCCCTAGTCGTGCCGAGGCCCGGTTGTAGCCGTCCCGGTCCCAGGACACCACCGTGTCGATCACCGTGCCGTCCCCGCCCACCAGGACCACGGTGGGGACCGTCTCGATGCCGAAGGCGTTCGACACGTCGTACGGCGGAAGGTCGGGGATCGCCGGGATCGCCATCCCGAACTCGCGACCGAATCGGCCGAGCTCTTCGTTGGGGTCCTGCCCCACCCCCACCACCCGGCCTGGGTAGGCCCGGCCCATGGCCTCCACCTTCGGGGCCGCCATCTGGCAGACCGGGCACGTGACCTTGTAGAAGACCACGGCCACCGGCCCGTCGTCGAACGTCACCCCGGGCACGGGAGGCGCGGGGGCACCGACCGCGATGAGCTCCATGGAGCGAGGATACCGTCGACCGGCGTTACGACCGGGCTCGGTCCCCGATTCCGTAGATGCCGCCGTCCCGGGTGCCCACCCAGATCATCCCCCGGAACACGGACGGCGTGGACTCGATACACCCGTCGAGGAGGACCGACCACAGCTCCTTCGGGGGCCTGCCCGGCCTCGAGATGTCGAACGCGTGAAGGTCGCCGGCACAGTCCCCCTGGAGCAGGACGCCGTCGACCGCAACCGGGGACGACCACGTCGGCCCGGGGAGGTGAATAGTCCATCGCACCTGGCCGGTCGCGCGATCGACGCCGAGCAGATCCCCGAAGTTCGTTGCCTCGTAGACCATCCCGCCGTACACGGCGGGGGTGGCCCACACGCCGCCCAGGCCGTCGGCGCCTTGCTCGGTGACGGGCACCGACCACACCAACGGGTCCCGGGGTTTCCTTGGGTCGAGCTTCATCAGCTGCCCGGTCCTCCGGCACCGGCCCCGTCCGTAGTACGTCCGGGACGCGTTGCCCCGGAACGTGGTGATGCCGGGGAACGCGGTGTTGATCGGCCCGGGGGAGGCGGCCGCGCCGGGTTCCGGAGAAGGTGTCCCGACGGGGGTCGACGAACGCGAGGGGGACGGACCGGGGCCGGCACCGCCGGGGGCCGGCCCGTTCGCCTCGCCCGTCCGCGGATCCAGGCGCCATACGATCACGGCGCCCGCGATGAGCGCCAGGACGAGCGCCATCGCTCCGAACGGGAAGAGAGAGGGAACGGGCCGCGTGGCGGCCTCGGCGCCGGGCGCTCACCCGTCGAATCGTGCCCGCCTCCCGAGCCGGTCTTAGACCGGCCCCTTCGAACCCGGGTACGAGCCCAGCACCTTCAGCATCGAGGTGTGCAGGCGGACCTCGTCCACGGCCGCGAGGAACTCGGGGTCGTCAGCCGGCCGCTCGATGTCCAGGTAGAAGACGTACTCGAACGGGGCACCTCTCCGGGGCCGAGACTCCAGCTTGATCAGGTTGATCCCGCGCTCGGCGAAGGGCTTCAGAGAAGCGAGGAGCGAACCGGGCCGATCGTGAACCGCCCAGACGACGGACGTCTTGTCCGGGGTCCCGAGGCCCGCATCCTTGGACCCGATCACCGCGAACTTCGTGAAGTTGTCGGGATGGGTCTGGATCCGCTCCGCCAACACCACGAGCCCCAGCTTGGCCCCGGCCTCGACGCTGGCAATGGCCCCCTCGTCCGCCCGGCCCGACTCCGCGACCATCCGAGCGGCTCCAGCGGTGTCGTGCACAGTTACCGGCTCGATGCGGTGCACGGCCAGGAAGTCCTCACTTTGGGCCAGGGCCTGCCAGTGGGAGTACGCGCGCTTGATGCCCTCCAGGCGCGCACCAGGCGGAGCGAGGAGCGCGTGGTCGACCCGCACGACCACCTCGCCTACGATCCTCACGAGGTCGCTGTTCAGCAGGAGGTCGTAAGTCTCGTTCACCGAGCCGGCCTGGGAGTTCTCCACAGGCACCACCCCGAAGTCGGCGACGCCGCTCGTGACCCTGGAGAAGGCGAAACGGACGGTGTCGCACGGCATGGGCTCGGCACCGGGGAACGCCGTGAGCACGGCCGTCTCGCTGAACGCGCCGGGCTCTCCCTGATAGGCGACCCTCATGACGCACGAAGGGTAGCAGCGCTATGGACGGCCCCAACTGCTACGTGAAGAACTCGAAGACCTTGAGGGCCCCCGGACCCAGGATCACGATGAACATGGCCGGCAGGACCATGAAGATCATGGGGAACAGCAGCTTCACCGGCACCTTCTGGGCCTGCTCCTCCGCCCGCTGGCGCCGCTTCTGCCGCAGCTCCTTGGACTGGTTCCGGAGGACGTTGGCGATGCTCACGCCGAACTTATCGGCCTGGATCATGGACAGGACGAACCCGTCCAGCTCGGGGACCTCGGTGCGTTCGCCGAGGTTGCGGAAGGCGTCGGCCCGGCTCGCGCCGATCTGCATCTCCTGAAGCATCCGGGCGATCTCCTCCGACAGGGCGCCCGGGACGTTCTTGACCACCTGATTGAGTGCCGCGTCGAACCCCAGTCCCGCCTCCACGCTGATCGTCAGGAGGTCCATGGTGTCCGAGAGGGACTTGCGGATCTCCTTCTGGCGTTTGGAGGCCTTGGCTGAGATCTGGGCGCTCGGCACCGTGTACCCGATCAAGGCGAACAGGACGACCACGCCGATCACGAGCATGCCCGAGATTGGAAGGAGGGTGGCCACAACGAGCCCGCCCACCAGCCCGGCGATCCCCAGGATGATCTTGAAGGCCACGATCCGCTCGGCGGTCCATCCGGGCGGGTTTCCGGCCAGGACGATCAGCCGGTTGACGCGGCGAGGGAGATCGATAGGCGTAAAACGGGCGAGGAGACCCACCACCTTGCCGGCAAACGGCAGGGCAAGCCGCAGCAGGGCCGAGCGCTTCAGCTGCTCCTCCCGCAGGGTGAGCGCGGCTTTCGGCACCTGCCCGACGTGAGCCTGGAGGAGGGTCACGGCGCGCCGACGACTGCCGGTCACCGTGGCGTCGATGACGAACCCAAGCATGAAGATGGTCAGGAACGTCCCCACCAGCGCGAGCACGAGCCAGATGTTGCTAAACATCGATCCTCACCATCCTCGACATGACGAAGATCCCCAGCCCCATGAGGGACCCGCCCACGACGAGCATGATGCGGCCGGCCGTGGTGGTGAAGAGCGGGCCGATGTACTCGGGATTCACGATGGCGATGTACATGGCGATGAGGAACGGGAGGACCGACAGGATCGTGACCGAGATTCGGCCCTCCGCCGACAAGACCCGGACCTGGCGATGGACGTACGCGCGTTCCCGGACCGTGTTCGCCACGATGTCGAGGACCTCGGCCAGGTTGCCGCCCACCTCGCGCTGGATGTTCACCGCCAAGACCGCCCACCGCAGGTCCTCGCTGGCGACGCGATCGGCCATCGCTAACAGCGAATCCTCGACCGGCCGACCCAGCCGGATCTCCGAGACCACCCGCTGGAACTCGCTCGCCGAGGGCTCGTTGATCTCCTTCGCCACCTGGTCCAGGGCCTGAAGGAAGCTGTGCCCGGCTCGGAGGGCGCTGGCCAGGATGGAGAGCGTGTCGCTCAGCTGTTCCGACAGCCTCTTCTGGCGCTTGGCTATGGCCCTGAGCAGCCAGAGGTACGGGAGAAGCCCCCCGCCGGCCGCCACCATCAGCACGAAGAAGATGTTCGGGAGCAGGATGGCCCCAACGATCGCACCCGCTATGGCGCCCACGGCCGTAAGAGCCACGAACTCGCCGGCGCGCATGGGGACCCCGGCCTGTTCGAGCCGGTCGTCCAGGCGGACGCTGAAGCCCCCGGCCGACGCGACCCGCCGACCTGCCTGCACCAGGCCGGTCGGCATCCACTGCGCTTCCTTCGCCTCCTGCTCCTTGGCCCTTCGCCGGCCCAGCATGAGGCGAGCCAGGCCCCGCCGGCGCCGCCCCTTGTGGCCCACGGTGAGCAGCATGACCGCGACCAGGAAAGCCGCCAGGAACGAGGTCCCGAGGATGATGAGCAGCCAAAGGTCGGAGCCCGTGACGGTATTGAGGATTTCGTCCATCAGGCGGCTCGACCTCCCGGCGTCGGGGCGAAGATCTCGGCCGGCACCGCGACCCCATGCTCGGCCAGGCGCTCCAGGAAGCTCGGCCGAAGTCCGGTGGCCCTGAGCTGGCCCCGGAACCGGCCCTCGTCGTCGATCCCCGCCGTGTAGTCGAACAGGAACAGGTCCTGGAGGGTGATGATGTCGCCCTCCATGCCCACGATCTCCGTGATGTGGGTGAGGCGCCGCACGCCGTCCTTCATGCGAGCCTGGTGGATGATGAGGTTGACGGCCGAGGAGATCTGCTCCCGGATGGCCCGGATCCCGAGGTCCATCCCGGCCATCAGCGACATGGTCTCGAGGCGGGAGAGGGCGTCGCGTGGCGCGTTGGAGTGGATTGTCGAGATCGATCCGTCATGGCCGGTGTTCATGGCCTGGAGCATGTCCAGGGCCTCGGCCCCGCGGACCTCACCGACGACGATCCGGTCCGGACGCATACGCAGGGCATTCCGGACGAGGTCGCGGATGGTGACCTCGCCCCGGCCCTCGATGTTAGGGGGGCGGTACTCCAGGCGAACGACGTGCGGCTGCTGGAGCCGGAGCTCCGCCGAGTCCTCGATCGTGATGATCCGCTCGTCGTCGGGCAGGAACGACGACAGCACGTTCAGGGTGGTCGTCTTGCCCGCGCCGGTGCCCCCCGAGACCAGGATGTTCATCCGGCCCCGCACGCAGGCGTCCAGCAGCTCGACCACGGGCCGGGTTAGGGTGCCGAAGGTGACCAGGTCCTCGGCCTGGTAGGGGTCCGAGGAGAACTTCCGGATCGTGAGGCATGCGCCGTCGATCGCGAGCGGGGGGATGATGGCATTCACGCGCGAGCCGTCGGGAAGGCGAGCGTCCACGTAGGGCGACGCCTCGTCCACTCGCCGCCCAACCTTGGCCACGATCATGTCGATCGTGCGGCGCAGCTGGCTATCGTCGTGAAACTTCGCCCCGCTCCAGTAGATCTTGCCTGCCCGCTCCACGTAGATCGAGTCCCACCGGTTCACCATGACCTCGGTGACCTCCGGGTCGTGGACGAACGTCTCCAGCGGGCCGAGGCCGAGTACACTGTCCCCGATCTGCCGCACGATGAGGAGCTTCTCCTGCGCGGACAGACCGACCTCCTCCTCGTCCAGAAGCTCACGCAGGCGCTGGTGGACCAACCCCTCGAGCTCGGTGTCGGACATCGAGGCGTCGTACAGCCTCGGCCCAAGCACCTCGACCAGGCGCTCCTGGATCCGCGTCCGGATGTCCCCGATCCGATCCTTCTGAGTTGCCTTCGCCAGTCGGTCTGCGAGCGTCATGTGTGTTCCTCCTAACCGCGCCTGAAGAGCCCGCGCTTGCGCTCATCCGTGGGGGGCGTGAGCAACATTTCCCCTTCCCTGGGACTCGACCCGCCGGTGAGCTTCGACTCGGCGAACCGCATGGCCAAGCGCCGGATGCTCTCGGCCACCTCGGAGCCCGGCTCCTCCAGCACCACCGGGCGCCCCTTGTTCAAGCACGTGGGGACGAGGCGGCTGGAGGGGATCATCGTGTCGACCTGGATCTTCATGGCGCGCTCCACGTCGGCGGCGTTCAGTCCCACCTTGCTGTCAGCGCGGTTCAGCACGACGCGGAAGCGTTCCCGGGGCACGCCGATCGTGAGCAGCATGTCGAGGGCCTTCGATAGGTGCTTCACGCCGACCACGTCGAGACCGGTGACGAGGCAGATGCTGTCGGACAGGTCGAAGCACGCCAGCGTCAGGTCCGTGTAGTCGGCCGACGCGTCGACCACGACGAAGGCGAAGTTGTTCCGGAGGACCCGCAGGTACTTGCCCACGGCCTCCCCGGGGGGCGGCTTCACCGAGGGGTCCGGCATCGCGCCGAAGCCCCACAGGTGCTCGCCGAGCCTGGTGGCATTGGCGAACACGGTCTCCCGGTCCGCGCCTTCGCCCAGGGAGATCAGGTCCCCTATCTCCCTCGACGACTCGCGCCCGAAGTAGGAGAGGACGTCTCCCATGTCGACGTCCAGGTCCACCACGGCGGTAGATTGCCGGGTGACGTCGGCGAGCGCGGCAGCCAGGTTCGTGGTCAGGAACGTCTTCCCCGTCCCCCCCTTGGACGAGAACACGGAGATCACCGTGCCGCGATGCCGGGCCTTTGTGGCCATCGAGCCACGCTGGTCGCGGAGATTCTCCGCCCACACCACGGCCCGGTGCACGGCGTCGCGGAGCTCGTCGGCCCCCTGCGTGACGTCGACGACGTCGCGGATGCCCGCCCGCATGGCCGCCGGCAGCATCCCGTTCCAGGACTTGTCGCGCACCATGATGATGGCGGTCATCGGCGCGGTCCGTCCCACGAACTCCGCCAGGCCGAAGGCGTCGGGTTCCTTCACCTCGGGCGACAGGACGAGCACGTCGACCGGGTCATGGGTCTCCACGAGGATCTCCTCGGCCGCCACCACGCTCTGGACCCAGCCGATCTCCTCAGGCTCCGCCTCCATGGCCCGGGCCAGCGTCGCCCGGAACGACTGCGGCGTGCCCACGACGAGTATCTGCTGCTGAGTCACGTCACCTAATGACCTGGGCATACGAGATCGGCTTGCGGTCGGTGCCCTTGTCGTCCGGGGCCAACAGGCCGAGCCACACGGTCCCCTCCTCCATGGAGAAGACGAACCGCTGCGCATCTTCGGGCAACAGAGCGAGGGTCACCGTGATCTGGCCGATCACCTGCTGGGCCTCGTTTGCGAGGGGAGCTGTCTCCACGGCGACGGGACGCTGCACGCGCAGCACCTGGACCTCCGGCGCCAAGACGACGGTGATGTCCCCGCCGGCGGAGGCCTTGAGCCCGGTCGCCGTAACGCTCGTTGCCGTCACGGTCACCGACTTCGCCTTCACCTGGGTCGCCGGGACGTCGTCGAAGGTCGCGTAGATGGCCACGTTGTCGCCGCCGGTGAGGGCTCCGGCGATGGCCCGAGGCGCGTCCAGGGCCACGGTCAGGGCCTCATACCCCTTGGGGATCCCCAGGAACCCGCCGGGTACCGTTCCCTCACCCTGGATGCGGGCCAGCGGGATCTGCTCGCCGGTCAGGATGGCATCGCTGTTCCGCTTGTCCCGGAGCTGCTCGATCGACGTCACGGCGCCGGCGACCAACGCGGTTCGCGGGACCTCGAGGAGTTTGAACTTCTCCTGCTCGATCAGCGCGCTGAGATCGCTGTTGGCCGGGATGTCCATCTTGGACACGACGACCGGCACGAGCGTACCGGTGGTCTTGGCTTCCTCCTTCACGCCCTGGGCGTACAGGAACACGCCGGCGGTCGCCAGCGTGGCCAGGATCAACGCCAGGACCACGACGAGCCCTCTACCCTTCATGACTATCCCCCCTGTGCGTTCTTGCCATAGGTCTTTCGGCCACTAGGAGGCCGAGGTTTAGTCCACCAGCCGAACTGTTACGGCGCCACCGGAGCTTGGATCGTCGAGTCCGGTCGTCTGAAGGTGGATGCAGAACCCGCGCGAGGGAGGGCCCGTGAAGTGGCAGTTCGCCCGAGCCTCGGCATCCTTCTTGACATCGGGCCCATTCCACGCATTTCTGACATAGAAGCCCTGGAGCTTGACGACCGGGTAGGCCAACCCCGGCGCGGTGACCCACGGGTGGCACGGTGCTACAGCGCCGTTACATGCCACCACCGGGAAGAGGACGACCGGTTCGGACTCGAGCTTCCCCTGTTCCATCTGGCTTTTCACGTTGTCCACCCAGTCCTGGAAGGCCTGGACGGAAGTCTCTTTGTGGCCGGTCGAGCTACACACCCAGGTCGGGGGATTACCGGCACCCGTCGGGTCCCACAGCGCCGGCAGGAGCGTCGGGTCGCCCGGGGTCCCCATCCCGCCCATCGCCCCGATGTAGTCCGTGAGGTCCTTCGAGCCACCCTTCTGGGACGAGCAGTTCATGGGGTTGGTGTCCTGGCCCTCGATCGGCCATCCCTCGGGGACGTTGAGCCATCCCCAGTCGCTACCGGCCCCGCTAAGGGTCTTGTTCGGCTCGAACGTGAAGTAGCAATCGACAACGCCGTCGGTACCGATGCCATCCTCGAGGCACTCCTCGATCTTGAGCTGGTCGAGCTTGACCGGAGCCGGATTGGTCGCGCCTAGCGTCCACTCCGCGGTGGCGGAGGCCACGACCGTTCCGTTGTTGATCCCGAAGATCGGGGCGAAGAAGTACTCCTGGGGAACCCTGACCGTCACCGTCACCGTTGGATTCTTGTCCGGGTCCGGGTTGGGGGCGCCGAGGCATTGCGCCGGGCCGGGATCGATCCGGAAGCCGGTCACCGTGGCCGCACCGTTGTTGTCAACGAGCAGGTCGGTGGCGGCTTGCTTCGCCGCCGCCTCCCCATTGGCAAGCCCGCACTCCCGGGCCGCCGCGAGCGCGGCAGCATCGGCGCCGGCCACCATGTTCCGCTTGATCGCCACTCCGCGGCCGAGGTCGAACGTGAGCACCAGCATGCCGAGGATCACCAGCAAGCAGATCGCCACCATCATCAGGACCGCACCGCGCTCATCGCGGGCGCGGATCAGCACCCCGGGCCGCCTCACTCGCATCGGAACACCGCCTTGATCGAGGACGTGATCGTCATGGCGCGCCAAAACGGGATGTTGACGTCGAGGGGCTGCTCCCAGGAGACCTGGACGTCCTGGCCCCGGTCGGCGTCCGTGCACCCGTTCGGGGCCATGGGCCCGCCCACGATCTGGACGGTGGCGTCCTCTTCCGGATCGTACGGAGCCGCGGCATTGTCGATCGAGGGCTGAATTTCGCAGTCGCTGAAATCAGTGGCCTTCACCGCGGCGCAACGGGCGCCCTCCCTGGCCGCACCCTGGTACACCTGGTACTGGCTCAAGACCCGACCGAACTCGATCGTGCCGAACAGGATCAAGGCCAGGACCGGGAGGATGAGGGCGAACTCCGTCGCCGCCACTCCGTCCTCCCGCGAGACTCGCCTCATGAGTGCTCTCATGACGTGCTGTCGCCTCCAACCCGTGAAGTTGTTGGGGCTACTTCGTCGGCCCCTCACTCTCCCCGACCTCGAGAGTGAGCGGCCGACGAGGCCGCTCGCCTATGCGCGTTTACGGGGTGTTTGGCTCCACACCGCTCAGGGTTTCGGATCCCTTGTCGAACACAGCAGCGATGGCAGTTCCCAGAGCTGCGGCCGCGACGATGATCGCGAGTGCGATCAGAACGAGCAGAAGCGCGTACTCGGTCGCAACCGCACCGTCCTGCCGCGTTAGCTTGCTGAGCATGTCCGCCTTGAAGGTCTGGGCCTTGACGTAGAGAGCGAGGAACATCTGTTCACCTCCTTCGCTGACACTCGGCGCCCTTTCGGTACCTTTATCGGTAAGTTAGGGGTTGCGCTTTACCGTGGGTATTCCGTCTTCCACGGACGGCATGTACGTACTTCTGCGTACGGCGCTGTCCATCTACTCGGGGATCCCTACCGAGACCAGGCCGGCGTGGGCTGCCGCCCGGATGGCGGCTACCCGGGTCCCCACCCCGAGCTTGGTGTAGATGCGAGCGAGGTGGGTGGTCACGGTCCGCTCCCGGACGCCCAGTCGTGCGGCGATCTGACGTGCCGTGAGGCCCTCCGCGGCCACCCTCAGCACCTCGCGCTCCCGTTCGGTCAAAGCGATCTCCACCATCCGGCGCCGTTCGATGCCCTCCGCGATGGCCCCCACCCATTCCGTGGGGGGCCCGGCAAGCACCATCTCCCGCGACGCCACCTTCCGGAGCGACTGGAGGAACTCCACGGGGTCCGCGTTCTTGTCCACGAACCCGTCGGCCCCCGTGAACAGGGCCCGGGAGATCGCCGTGGGGTCCGCCTTGGCCCCGCACGCCAGGACGGCGATCCTGGGGAAGCGCTCGCGCATCGTTCGGATCAGCCAGTACGAGTCGTGCTCCCCGTCGAGTCCCAGCCCGACCAGCACGACCACCTGGCTCCGGCGGATGCGCCGGACCGCCTCCACGGCCTCCTCGGCCGTGCCCGCCTCGGCCAGGACGTCGATGTCCGGGCGGTCCCCGATCAGCAGGGACAGCCCTGCGCGGACCACGGGGAGGGGGTCGACCACCACGACGCCGAGGCGCCGTGTGGGCGGCCGCCTCGGGACGGGCCCGTCGGAAGCCTGTGGTGTCGTCATCGCCGTGAATGCCGTCGGCCCTCGGAGGCCCGGCCCCGCTCCCGGGGACGTGCCACCGTCCCACTCGATATCGGCACCTGCCGCCCCCGGTGTAGCCGGGCTCAGCCCAGGTCGATCAGCCGGAGATCGGTGGCTCGCGCCAGGGCCTGCACCCGGTTCGAGGCCCCCAGCTTCCGGTACAGCTTGGCGACATGAGTCTCCACGGTCCGGATGGACACCCCCAGCCTGGTGGCGACCTGGCGCATCGTGAGGCCCCGGCTCAAGTGCCCCAGGACCTCGAGCTCCCGGGGCGTGATGCCGGGAATCAGGCCGGAGGCCTCCCGGGCCCGCCTGGCCAGCCGCCCCAGCTCAGCGATGGCGGCGCGCTCCTGGTCCCGGGTGAACACGCGCTCTCCCGCCGCCACCCGGACCAGCGCGTCGGTGATGTACCGGACGCTCGCGGTCTTCTCCAGGAACCCGTCGACGCCGGCCCGGATGCTCTCGAACACGGTCTGGTCGTCGGCGCGCCCCGACACCACCAGGATCCTCACGTCGTCCCCCTGCCCTCGAAGCCGCCGGGCCACCTCCAGGCCGTCCATCCCCGGGAGCGTGAGATCGAGGAGCACCACGTCGGGCCCCACGGTTCCGCACGCCTCGAGCGCCTCCTCGCCGGTCCGGGCCTCCCCCACCACGTGGAGGAGGGGCGATCCGTCGCAGGCCATCCGGACCACCTCCCGTAGCACCGGGTGGCCCTCCACGATCAGGACCCGGGCCGGACCCTCGATCGTCTCCATCGCGCGGATGGCCATCCCCACTGCCACAGACGAACTCGATGTCAGGCCGACCGGGAGGCTGGGGTCAGCCCGTGCCGCCAGGCCAAGGTCACGGCCTCGATCTTCGAATGGACGCCCAGCTTGGCCAGGATGTTCTTCACGTGACTCTGCACGGTGAGCGGGCTGATCCCCAGGCCGTCGGCGATGTCAACCGTGGCTTCCCCCGCTGCCAGCGCCCGCAGGATCTGCGTCTCTCGGGCCGTGAGCCGCCGCAGCGCGAGCTCGGCCACCACGGCCGGCTCTGACCCGTTCCGGAGCTCGCCGAGCACGAGGGGAAGGTGGCGATCCGGCATGACGATCTCTCCTGCCGCCGCGCGGCGCACCACGTCAAGCAGATCCTCCGAGGCCCGGGTCTTCGGCACGTACCCGCAGGCCCCCGCGGCCAGGGCCGACGCGATCAGCGAGTGGCTCTCCAGGGCCGTGAGGACCACGACCCGCGTGCCAGGGCAGAGCTCGCGGATCCTCCGGGTGGCCTCGATGCCGTCCACGCCGGGAAGGTCCACGTCCATCAGGACCACACTCGGGGCCTCCGTCCGGCACAGCTCGATGGCCTCCTCGCCCGAGGAGACCGCGGCGAGCAGCTCGATGCCGGGCTGGCGCTTGAAGAGCAGCGCAAGCGCTTCGGAGAACATCTCGTGGTCATCGACCACGAGGACGCGGAGAGGCCCACTCATTTCCACTTGGAGCATCGGCCGAAGGACGGCCCGACCTGAAGGGCGGGGGGCTCGCCCCGCGAGCCGTGGTCGGAACCGGGCCGACCGGTCAGACTGGGAGGATGAGCACGAAGCCGAGCGGTCAGACTGGGAGGATGAGCACGGAGCGCCCGGCTAACCGGCTGGCCGGCGAGACCAGCCCGTACCTGCTCCAGCACGCCCACAACCCGGTGGACTGGTACCCGTGGGGGCCCGAGGCCTTGGACCGGGCCAGGCGGGAGGACAAGCCCATCATGCTCTCGATCGGGTACGCGGCGTGTCACTGGTGCCACGTCATGGAGGAAGAGTCCTTCGAGGACCACGAGACGGCCGCCCTGATGAACGAGCGCTTCGTCTCGATCAAGGTGGACCGGGAGGAACGGCCGGACGTCGATGCCATCTACATGGACGCCGTCCAGGCCATGACCGGCGGGGGCGGCTGGCCCCTCACCGCGTTCCTCACGTCCGACGGCGAGCCCTTCTACGCCGGCACCTATTTCCCGAAGGAGGAGCGCCACGGGCTGCCGGCGTTCCGGAGCGTCCTCGCGGCCGTGGCCGACGCGTGGGAGAACCAGCGGGGCGAGGTCGAGTCGCAGGGACGGCGCGTGGTGAACTCCATCGGTCAAGCCGGAACGATGGCCGGATCGAACGATCCCCTGTCTGACGAGGTCCCCCGCCTGGCGTTCGCGAAGCTCCGAACCGCGTTCGATCCCCGGTGGGGCGGGTTCGGCGGCGCCCCGAAGTTCCCCCAGCCCATGACCGTGGAGTTCCTGCTGCGCTGTCACCTCCACGGCCACCCGGACGCCCTAGAGATGCTGGAGACCACGCTAGACCGGATGGCGGCGGGAGGCGTCTACGACCAGGTCGGCGGGGGGTTCCACCGGTACTCGACCGACGCCACCTGGCACGTCCCCCACTTCGAGAAGATGCTGTACGACAACGCGCAGCTCGTCCGGCTGTACACGCGGGCCTGGCAGGTCACGGGGCACGAGCGGTTCCGCCGGATCGCCACCGAGACCTCTGACTACCTGCTGCGCGAGATGCGGCACCCCGAGGGCGGCTTCTTCTCTTCCCAGGACGCGGACTCCGAAGGCGTGGAGGGCAAGTTCTTCGTGTGGTCGTGGGACGAGCTGGTGATGGTGGCCGGCCGGGGCGTGGCGACGGCCCTCGGGGCGACGCCGTCCGGCAACTGGGAGGGCACGAACGTCCTGTGGCGCCCCCACCCGGTGGAGGCCGTCGCCGAGGAGATGGGCGTCGACCCGAAGGAGCTCGAGCGCGACCTCGACGCGGGGCGGGAGCGGCTGTTCGAGATCCGAGAGGGCCGCGTGCACCCGGCGACCGACGACAAGGTCCTGGCGGCGTGGAACGGGCTGGCCGTCTCGGCCTTGGCGGAGGCCGGACGCGCCTTCGGCCGGCCTCGCTACGTGCACGCCGCGGTGCGGGCCGCGGACTTCGTGCTGACGCGACTGCGCGACGGAGCCGGCCGGTTGCTCCGATCGTGGCGGGACGGCAAGGCCGGACGGCCCGGGTACGCCGACGACTATGCGCTGATGGCCGATGCCTGCCTGGTGCTCTACGAGACCACGTACGAGCTCCGGTGGTTCGAGGAGGCCCGGGCCCTGGCCGACGAGCTGCTCCGGCTGTTCTGGGACCGGGACCGGGGCGGCTTCTTCCAGACCGGCTTCGACGCCGAGGCGCTCGTCATCCGGCCGAAGGAGCTGTTCGACAACGCGGTTCCGTCGGGGAACTCTGCCGCCGCCGACGTGCTCCAGCGGCTGGCCCTGCTCACGGGCGAGCAAGAGTACGAGCGCGCGGGCGTGTCCGCGCTGCGCGTGGTGCGCGACCACATGGCGAGCGCCCCCACGGGCTTCGGCCAGGCCCTGTCGGCGCTCGACCTGTACCTGTCGCCCGCCCGGGAGGTGGCCATCGTGGGCGATCCGCAGGCTGAGGACACCCGGGCCCTTGCGGCCGAGGTGACCGAGAAGCGGTTCGTGCCGAACCACGTGCTGGCGGTGGCCGCGCCGGACGACGAGGAGTCGCGCCGGAAGGTCGCGCTGCTGCAGGACCGAGCGGCCGTCGACGGGAAGGCCACTGCCTACGTGTGCGAGCATTTCGTGTGCAAGCTCCCGGTAGGCCAGCCGAGGGACCTGGCCGCCCAGCTGACCGGCTGAAAGGCCTGGCACGGGGGCGAACCCGCAGTGGGATGGACGGCTCTTCCAGGCCTCAGGCGACGCCGGGGGACAGATTCAGATCTAGGGCTAAGGTCCTGGTGCTCGCCCGCCGACAGATGTTGGCAAGGAGCGACGATGCCCATCATGCACAGGACGGGTAGGCCGATGCCCGCGACGGTTCTGAGGTCGCGGTGGAGCGAGCGCCTGCTGGGCCTGGTCGTCTACCTCCTCGTCCTGGCCGTCCTGGCGGCCCTGGTCGTGTTCGCCGTTCGCTACCAGCCGCTGACGATCGGGAACTTCGCGTCCTCCGAACCGGTTCGGACCGGGAACATGATCCACCCGGTTTACACGAACGGCAGCACTTTCTCCTTCGGCTTCATGCTCATCAACGACGGACCGGTGCCCCTGAACATCCAGCGCATCCAGTTCACGGGTAACGAGGAGTTGCTCGCTCCGGTCAAGGTGGAGACGTCGGATAAGCGAGGCGCCGGAAGCATCGCCGTGGGTGACCCCTCGCTCGAGAAGTTCCTGCCGTTCTCGCTGGACGGAGGGGGTCGGCGGTGGATCGTGATCCGGACCCAGTTCTCGAACTGCGACCGCTACCCGGCCGGCACCTTCACCACCTTCTGGCGGCTCCAGGTGACGTACCGCGTGCTCGCGTTCAACAAGAGCGCCTGGATCGAGCTGCCCAGGGACATCAGGGTGGACTCGCCGCCCGACTACGCGTGCCCATCCCGTAGCTGACCGGGCCGCGTTGATCGGGCTGGCCCGCCTGATGGTGGCGCCGCCGGCGCCGCGGTCGTCGGACCGCTACGCCGACCGGTATTACCTGGCTCCCACCTTCCCATGGCCGGCTCGCCGGCGACGGGCGGCATCGCCCGACCGGGCGGCATCCTCGGACGGAGCCTCTCCCGACGCCGAACCGCCGTCGTAGACTTGCCGCTTCGTCTCGACCGAAAGGACCCACCATGGCAACGGCGACGTTCGAAACCTCGGAGGGCGCGTTCACGGTGCGGCTTATGCCCGAGCATGCGCCGAGGACCGTGGCGAACTTCGTGGACCTGGCCATAGGCGCGCGCGAGTGGACCGATCCGCGGGACCGGAAGGCGAAGACCGAACCCCTGTACCCGGGCACGGTCTTTCACCGGGTCATCCCGGGCTTCATGATCCAGGGCGGCGACCCCGCCGGCACCGGGACGGGCGGGCCGGGCTACGAGTTCGAAGACGAGTGCCCCCCACAGGGGCCGGCGTTCGACCGCCCCGGACTCCTGGCGATGGCCAACGCCGGCCCGAACACGAACGGCTCCCAGTTCTTCGTCACGGTGGTCCCCACTCCGTGGCTCACCGGGAAGCACACCATCTTCGGCGAGGTGGTGGAGGGCTACGACGTGGTGCAGGCCATCTCGGGCGTCACAACCGGCGCCCAGGACCGACCCACGACCGACGTCGTCTTGGAGCGGATTCGCATCTCGGGGGATTGACCTACCGAGGTCGCACTGCGCGCGTGGTCGGCACCCGTTCCTGTGAGGGATGACGCCACAAAGCGGCAATCGGAAGCGCCGCCAATCGCTCCCCGAACGAGAGCCCATGCTCGCCGGCATAAAGCACCAGGCCGGTACGGAACCGAACACCGAGACGATCGCGCACCAGGGCTAGGTGTTGAAAATCGTCAGCGGCGACTGTGGCCGCGCTCTTTACCTCAATAGCGACGACACGACCGTCGTACGCCTCGATCACGATGTCAACCTCGATTCCCGTCCGATCTCTGTAGTGGTGCAGACTCAAGGAGGAATCTGACCATCCGATCTGGCGCGTGAGCTCGCCCACGACGAATCCCTCAAGGATAGGGCCATCGGCACCTCGGGCCACCTCCGGCCGCACGAGCGGTTCTGGGCTGGCTCCTCGCAGATGTGCTGCCAGGCCGGAGTCGACGATGATCACCTTCGACTGTCGAGCCTCCCGGCTTGTGAGATTCGCCGCCCACGCAGGAAGACGTTGGATCAGGAAGACGGCCTCCAGCACGTCGAGGTATCGGTGGACCGTGCGCTCTGGCATCCTGGCATCGCGTGCAAGATCAGCGACGTTGAGTACCGATGTGTGTCGCGCACCGATCAACCGCATGAGTCGGGGAAGTTCGCCGATCCGCGAAAGCTCGGCCACGTCCCGCACTTCGCGAGCGGTCACCTCCCGGACGTAGGATGTGAACCATCTCTGCCGTCGCTGCCTAGCCGTCCGAAGGAGAGGTTCGGGGAAGCCCCCGGCACATGCTCGATTGAGGTAGTCCCGCTTACTGAGATCCACGCGCATCCCGATTCCGACCTCACCCTCCAGCACCGCGTCGATGAACCGCTCCTGCCGCCCTTCGATCTCACCCTGGGAGAGCGGATGGAGCTGCAAGGATTCCATCCGACCCGCCAAGAAGTCGGCGATCTGCCGAACAGCGAAGAGGTTCGTGGATCCGGTGAGGAGAAATCGTCCTGGTCGAGGATCTCGGTCAACCGAGGCCTTGATGGCCAGCATGAGGTCTGGCGCCCGCTGCACTTCGTCGATCACCAGCATGCCCGGCCGCCCTTCCACAAAGGCCCTTGGGTCCTGTTTGGCGGCTTCTCGAACTGGGTCGTCGTCGAGCGTAACGAACGTTGCGTCCGGGTCCCGTCGCTGGAGTTGCTTGACGAGGGTGGTCTTCCCCGCCTGGCGTGGTCCGACGACTGACACAACGCGCGTGTCCCCGAGAGCTTCTTGGACCTTCGGCGTCAGGTTCCGATCGAGGAGGCTGCGTGCCATGCCGTGAGAGTATGGCAGAAATGCAGTCGTATGGTGGCAGAATCGCATGGCCAAGATGGCAGAATCGCCGACCCTCCATGACTGACCGGGATTTTCGAATCGTGCGGGCAGCTGTGCCCTTCTCGGCCCCGGTCCGCACGGGAGCGGTTGATCCGCTGCTCCAGTTCAGGCCGCGATGGCCCCCCGGTTCAGCAGACGGATGGCCGCATCGACCCGGGCCTCCACCCGGCTCGGCCACCGGGCCGAAAGGACCCGGAAGGGACCGGTGGCCAGCTTGAGCATGCACAGCGCCTCGCGCCAGGCCAGGTCGGCCTCCGAGGCTCCCAACCCTTCGAGCAGGAGCGGGCGAAGAAGCGCCCGGTAGGCGATGGGCCTCCGGCGCGCGCCCGGCGCGGACGCGCTGAGTACCGAGAGGTGGGCCAGGAAGTTCGCGGCGTCGAGGAGCGGATCGCCGGGGCCGGCGTCGTCCAGGTCGATGAGGCCCATCCCGTTTCGCTCTCCCACGAAGACCTGCCCTTCGTACAGGTCCCCGTGGACGGTGGGCCCCGGGGCAACGGCTCCGGCCCGCTCCGCGAGGTCCGCCGCCGCGTCCTCGATGTCGTTGCTCCGGTGCGGGAGCAGGTGCGCGAGGAGCCGCCCCACGGACAGCACGTCTCGATCCTGAGGACGGGGGGCGCCGCCCGTCCGCCACGGGACCGCGCCGACGCGATGGACCAGCTCCACGACCCGACGTGGCGACGGGAGCTTCGCCTCGTCCACCAGGAGCTCCCGCAGGCTCCGACCAGGAAGCGGGCTGAACACGGCCACGCCGTCAAGGCCATCGAACGACCGGGGTCGGGAGAGGGAGATCCCATTCCCGGCCAGCGCGCGGTGAGCGTCGAAGGTCCGCCGGTGCGCGTCGTCGCGAAGCACCTTGCTGTACAGCACCTCGCGCACTCCCCCGCCGCCCAGGACCATGTATCGGAGCACCGCCCGCTTCCGCGGACGGTACCGGAGAGGGGTCACGGAGAAGGCCGCGGGGGCGGGGAGGCCGCTCGCCGCTCGAACGGTGGGCCCGTGGGCGGCATCGGGCAGTCCCGCAAGCACCGGGTCGTACGGGTAGGCCCACACCAGGACATCCTCGCCTTGACGCTCCACGGGTTCGGGCAACCCGAAGCGTCGCTCGAAATCCTCGGGCGGGGGGATGACCGAGCGGGGCCGGCTTGTGGTCAGGGCGCAGAGCGACAGCCACCGTTTGGCGTCCCGCCTACGAGCCCGGGCGCGATAGCGAACGGTGCACGACCGGCCGGGCCAGTACACGGCCTGCACGGCGCGAAGCTCCTGGAGCTCGAAGCCGCGCCGGTCGAGGAAGCCCCCCAACGCGACGGCCGCGGACTCGGGAAGCAGCAACTCCCCGGCCCGCGGCAGGTCGCTATCGGGCGGCGGTTGCAGAGGGGCCGCCCGGTCCATCCGTCCCGCTAGTCCGAGTCGGCGCTCTCGTCGTCGTTGTCGCCGCTCTCGTCCTCGCCCTGGTCGTCGTTGTCCTCGCCCTGATCGTCGCCGTCGGGGCTGTCCTGGTCGTGGGCGGCCGCCGGGCTGTCGGCGTCCTCCGGGCTGTCCGCGGACTGCGGGCTCGCCGGCGTCTCGACTCCAGGCGGGGTGGCCACGGACTCGGTGTCCGGCGAGTCCACGGTCGTGTCGAGGTCGTCGACGATCTCGTCGTCGACGGTGACCTGGACCGTGCCGTCATCGAGCTCCAGGGACACGGCATCGTCGGACGGAGCGTCAACCGGATTCGGATCCGCCGCAGCGGCGCTCGCGAGCGCGGTGGCACCGCCGGCCAGCCCAACCACGGTCCCTCCCACAGCGGCCTTCAGGAGCTTGCCCTTGCGCCAGTTCCTTGCCATCCTGGTCCACCTCCTGTGGTTCGCTTTCCTTCCGACCGCGTCAGCGCACGGTATGAGGGTGACGATCTTTCCTTTCTGCTACATCGGGCGGGGTGCCGCATTTGCACGCGGATCACGGGTGATTTCAGGAGTCGGTCATCTGGGGGACTGCGTCGATCCACCCGTCCGGCCGATGCTTGCTGCGATGCTTCGCGAACCGAACCCCTCCACGCCCCCACTGGAGCGCCCGAACATTTTCGCCTCCATCCCCGATGTACGGACAGAAACCGATGAAGCCGACGTCAGGACGCCGGACCTCGTACAGCGCTTGGTGGAGCGGGCGAGGGGAGGAGGGAAGGACGCCTTCGGCGACCTCTACCGCCGGTATCACGCTCCGCTCTTCCGACTGGCCCGGGCCCACCTGGGCGAGGGGGGCGAGGACGCGGTGGCCGAGACCTTCCTCCGGGCCTGGAAGGGGCTCTCGGGCTACAAGGAAACGGGCGCCCCGTTCCTGGCCTGGCTGTACGGGATCGCCCGGCACGTGATCGCAGACGAGTTCCGAAGGCGCGCCAGGGTGGAGCCCCGGGCCGACCTGCCGGACGGGCGGGTGGAGTGGAAGGTGGACGACGAGCTGACCCTGGCGGCGGCCATCCGAGGGCTCCCGGACGAGCAGCGGCAGGTGATCGAGCTGAAGTTCCTGATGGACGCGACGAACGCGGAGGTGGCCGCGGCCCTCGGCAAGAGCGAGGGCGCCGTGAACGCCAAGCAGTGGCGGGCCCTGGGGGCGCTTCGGAAGATGCTGGAGGAGGCATGAGGTCGGCGCTGGACCGGGATCTCGCCCGGTGGGAGCGGGGCGAGCTGTCCCTGGCCGATCTCGGGCTCCGCCACCCCGGCCGGGCCGGCGGGATGATCGCCCTGTACCAACGCCTCACCGACATCGGCATCGCCGCCGTCCCCGATCCCGAACCCGGGTGGGTGCGCCTGCGGCAACGGCTCCCCCAGCGGCCGGACGTGGTCCAGGTGCGGACCGTGGGGCCGGCGTTCGTCCTTCGGCGCCTCGTGGCCCGGCCCCTCGCCCTGGCCGCCGCGCTCGTCCTGCTCGGAGGGGCGATCGGCTATGCGGCGGCCCCCCAGGCCGTCAACCACCGCCTGTCGTCATTCTGGGAGAGCGTCGAGAACCTGTTCCAGGACGAGCCCCGGCAAGGCGGACCGGACCGGACTCCGGGATCCCCGAGAGACGACGAGCATGGTCTCGCGCCATCGGTGCCGGATGACGAGGAGGGCGATGACGGAGACGGCGAAGAGGGCGAGGACCGGGGAGACGGGAACGAAGATGGCGACGACCGGGAGGACGATCGCGAGGACGGGGACGACGGCGACCGTGATGGGCCCGCCGAGGACTCGAGCGAGGGCCCCGGAGACGCCGAAGGCGAAGATGACGAGGGGACCGCCGAGCCGTCGGACGGCGGGAGCTCGAACGAACGCCCCGACGACGACGTCGAACCCGACGACTGATTCAGTGCGGGCCTCCCCTAGACCGGAGCGGGAAACTCAGAACTCACACGTCTTGGTGAACGCGCCCCCACCGCCCGGGGTGCAGGTATCGGTCCCGGCGCCGCCGATCAACCCGTCGAAGCCGAAGCCTCCGCTCAACATGTCATCGCCGCCCTGGCCGTTCAGCACGTCGTTGCCGCCCTCGCCCTCCACCGAGTCGTTCCCCGGGCCGCCGTACACAAGGTCGAAGCCCTCGCCGGCCTGGACGACGTCGTCCCCTCCCCCGGCGCAGATCACGTCGTTGCCGAAGGTGCCCACCAACACGTCCGCCTCGTCCGTCCCGGTGATCGTGCAGATCGGCACCGGCTGCCAGGCGGGGGCGAGGTCGGCGGCGGGGTCCGTGGTGAGCTGGGTCTGGCCCGTGCCGTCCGCGTTCATCACGTAGACATCGATGTTCCCGCCGCCCGACGGCACCGCCGCGTAGACGATCGTCGTGCCGTCGGGCGACCACGCCGGGTCCGACTCCTCCAGGCCCGCGGACTGCGTGAGGTTCACCTCGCCGGTCCCGTCGGCGTTCATCACGTAGATCTCGTTCGTCCCGTCGGCGCAGCACCGCACGAAGGCGATCCTCGTACCGTCGGGCGACCACGCCGGGTTGCCGTCCACGTACCCGTTGATGGTCAGCCTGGTCCGGCCCGTCCCGTCGGCGTTCATCACGTACAACTCGGGGAAGCCGCCGTCACGGTTGGTCTGGAACGCGATCCGGGTCCCGTCGGGCGACCACGAGGGAGCGGCGTCGTACGTCCCGGCGCTCTGCGTGGTGAGCTGGACACGGCGGCTGCCGTTCGCGCGGACGACGAAGATGCGGAACGGTCCCCCGGGACTGATCCGGGCCGCATAGGCGATCATCGTGCCGTCCGGTGCCCAGGCCGGGTGGCGCTCGGCCACACGTGTCCGGGTGAGTCGGACTCGTTCCCTGCCGCTGGCGTTCATCAGGAACAGGTCCGGCTGCACGGTTGGCTTGGCCCGGCGGGAGAACGCGATCGTCTCTCCATCCGGCGACCAGGCAGGGTCGAGGTCCTGGATGCTCGGGCTGCGCGTGAGGTTCGTCAGGGCACCGCCCGAGGCGTCCATCGCGTAGATCTCGCCATCACCCTCCCGGTCGGTGCGGAACGCGATGACGCCGTTGGTGCTCGGAGCAGCCGCGGCGGGAGCCGTGACGAGCGAAGCGGCCGCAGCGACGGCCGCAAGGATCACCACGACGAGGGGAGTCTTTGAACGCACGGGCGCCCTTGTAGGATGGGTCGGCGTGAAACCTATCATTCCTCGGCCCGCATCACTTGTCGCCGCCGTCGCGCTGCTGCTCATGTCGCTCGCCACCTCACCGAGCGTGGCCGACGACCGGGACGACCAAGCCGCCCGGTCCGCCTACAGCAAGTTCACGAAGACCATCGCCCCCGGCCTCACGTTCACCAAGATCGTGGACAGGAAGACGCCGAGGCGGATCTTCGTCCTCACGGTGGACATCGCCAGGCCCCTGACCATGGATGTGGCCTTGGCGGGCGCGCGGTTGCCCGCGCTGGCGCGCACGAGCCGCATCGCTAGGAGGGCGGGGGCCCTAGCCGCGGTGAACGGCGACTTCGGGTCGCATGTGGGGGCCCCCGCCCGTCCATTCCTCCAGGACGGCCAGCTGATCCGGACGTCGCCCATCATCGGGCCGTCGTTCGCCGTCTCCAAGGACGAACAGGCCATCACGTTCCACCCTCCCACCCAGCTGGTCACGGCGAGGTTCGGAACCGGGCCGATCTGGACCATCGATCGCTGGAACGACGGGCCGCCGGGGGTGGGCGAGATCGCCGCCTTCACGCCCGTGGGCGGGACCCTGTCACCCCCGCCTCTCGCAGCCTGCTCGGCTCGACTCCTTCCTTCCGCGCCGTTCGCCCCCTCGCCCGGCGGCGACGGCTTCGAGCAGGCGTTCACGGTCGAGCAACGAGGCTGCTTAGAAGCATCGTTGCCGACCAACGGCGGGGTCGTCCTGTCTGCCGTCCCCGCCACCGGCGAGGCCCTTCAGGTGCTCTCCCTGGTGCCCGGGTCCGGGGTCACGCTTCGATGGACGTTCGGCTTTCCGAACGTGTGGGACGCGATCGGTGGCTTTCCGCTGTTGGTGTCGGATGGGCTGGACGTCGTTGGACCCTGTGTCGGGTCCTTCTGCGGTCGCAACCCGCGGACCGGCGTCGGCGTCAAGGCTAACGGGAAGATCCTGTTGGTGGTGGTGGATGGGCGTCAGCCGAAGTGGTCGGTGGGCGCCTCCCTCCACGAGTTCGCAGGGATCCTCCTAAAGCTCGGAGCGACCGATGCCATGAACCTGGACGGCGGGGGCTCGAGTACGATGGTCGTGAACGGCGAGGTCCTGAACAGGCCGTCCGACGGGGAGGAACGGCGGATTTCGACGGCCGTGCTGGTGCTCCCTGGCCCCGACCCGGGCGAGCCCACGTAGGTCGGAGTGGACGCGGGCAACCCTCCTCTAGACTCGAACCGATGAGGACGATTGATGATCTCGATCGTCGCTATTACCCCGGCCTCGTCGACGAGCAGGTCCGTTTCGATGAGATGATCCGCCGGCACCTGCGATTCGACGCCGTCGTCCTCGACGCCGGCGCTGGTCGCGGGGTCCGATTCCCGTACGACTACCGCCAGCACGTGGCGCGGATGTCGGGCGCCGACCGGGATGCCGCGGTCCTCGAGAATCCGAACCTCACCGACGCCGTCGTCGCCGACCTAGCGAGCCTGCCGTACGGGGACGCAGAGTTCGACCTCGTGTTCTCGAAGTTCGTCTTCGAACACCTGGACCGTCCCCTGATCGTGATGCGGGAGCTGCGCCGAGTGATGAAGCTAGGCGCGCATCTGCTGGTGCACACGCCGAACCGGTGGCACTACGTCACGCTCGCGGCAGCCCTCACGCCCACCCGGTTCCACGTCTGGTACACGGCCAAGCTCGGACAGGACGAGGCCGACACGTTCCCGACGCAGTACCGGGCGAACGACCCGAAGACCCTGGAGCGCCTCGCGATGCAAAGCGGGTTTCGCGTGGTCTCGCTGGAACTCCTCGAGACCAAGCCCGGCTACCTGACCGTCCACCCGCTCGCCTACCGCGCGGGCATCGTTTACGAGCGGCTCGTGAACCGGTTCGAGGCACTGGCGCGGTTCCGGGTGAACCTCCTCGTCGACCTCGAGGCCGTCTAGCCGCCTCAAGCACTGGACTGCTCACACCCGTTCGTCATGTCGCCCGGGTCCGCGACTCTTCAGATCGCGGCTGGCGCCTGTTCAGGCGTCCGTACGGGCGGGCGGGAGGCGCGGACCCTGTCACCCCCCTTCTCGCCGCCTGGTGCCCGGGTCCGGGGTCACGCTTCGACAGACCCTCGGCTTTGCGAACGTGGGGGAAGCCATCGGCGGCGGCTCGGTGCTGGTGTCGGACGGAGTGGATGTGGTGGGCACGTGTGTGGGCTCTGGCTGCCGCAATCCTCGGACCGGTGTCGGCGTCCGGGCCTACGGAAAGCTCCTGCTGGTGGTGGCTGATGGACGGCAGCCGAAGTGGTCGGTCGGCGCCACGATGCACGAGTTCGCAGGGATCTTGCTCCAACTCGGAGCGACCGATGCCATGAACCTGGACGGCGGGGGCTCGAGCACGGTGGTGGTGAACGGCGAGGTCATGAAGAGACCGTCCGACGGGGAGGAGCGGCGGGTCTCGACGGCGGTGCTGGTGCTGCCTGGGCCCGACCCCGGCGAGCCGAGCTAGTGGCGGAGGGAGCCAGCCTCAGCCAGCATGATGGCCCATATGGTCTTCCATCTTGGCCGAGAGCGCAGCGAGTCGGGCGCCCAATGAGGCTCCCTGGGCATCCAGGCGGGCGCCAAGGCCGTCGATGCGCCCGCTCAGGTCGTCGATGCGGGTGTTCAAGGCCGCGCCCTGGGCGTCCAGGCGGGCACCAATGCCGTCGATGCGCCCACTCAGGGCATCGATCGAGATCCCAGATAGAAAAAGCCTTCCCACGGAGATTGCGGCAAGCAGCCCGATCGCGGTCCAGGTCGCGGCTTCCATGCCAGCCCGACTGTCATCCGGGTACGACAGGCACGGCCCCGAGATCAGCGCTCGAGGACCCAGACGATCTCGCCCGCGACGATCCTCGGCAGGCCGCCGTCGATCGACATCCGCTCCCATTCGGCCCCCGTGTACACCAGCACGTCGGCGGGGACCGGGAGCCCCGTCGGGTCGTAGGCCAGGGGGCGGCGATCGAACGGCTGCGACGACTCCGCGGCCACGACAACGACATCGACGTCGCTGCCCACGCCCCAGTCGCCCCTCGCATAGGAACCGAAGTACCCGACCCGGCGCACCACCGCATCTCGAGCCGCCACGTCGACGGCCCAGGCCCGGATGGCCCGGTCGACCTCGTCGCGGTCAGGCCATCTGAGAACGGACGAACGCAAGGACCTCACGGGCATGTCCGATCCCTTCCTCGCTCTGGAGCGGGCCGTAGTGCTCGAATGGCGCCCCCTCGGGATGACTGTTCGGGTAGCGCGACGGGACGTAGAAGGTGTCGAGCACCATGCCCCTGTCCACCAACCCGTCCGGTACCGGGACTGGTAGCTCGCGAAGGAGGCGCGCAACGAGGTGGCCCCAGGCTTCCTGGCCCAGGTGCAGGTGGAGACCCTTCACGGCCTTCTCCGCGGCCTGGTGGGCGGCGAAGCAGGCCCACTCGTGCTCCCCGGCGCGGCGTGAGCTCTCGGCGTGCTGAAGGTCGCGTTCCGCTTGCGCCAGCCAGTCGCGAGACCGGTTCGCCATGACCGGGTCGAGTGTACGTCAGGGCGCTATCCAGAAGTGGAAGAGACCCAGCAGCCGCGTCACCCGGCGTGGCGCCCGACGTGATCGTCGATCTTGGTGACGAGCGCGTCGATCCGCGCGTCCAGACGGGACTCCAGCGAACCGATCCGGGTCCCCAACGCGTCGATCCGGGAGCCGAGGTCGGCGCCCTGCGCGTCGATCCGAGCGTCCAGCCGGGTCCCCATGGCATCGATGCGCGATCCCAGGTAGAAGAGGCTTCCAAGGGACGTGGCGGCGAGCAGTCCGATCGCGGTCCAGGTCGCGGCTTCCATGCTGGCCGGACTGTAGCACCCGGCTAAGACACGCGCGCAGTCCGGCAACGGGTCAGCCGGCGGGGCGGCCGATGTGGTTGCCCATCCGGGCCGAGAGGGCGTCGATCTTCGCGCCATGCGCGTCGATGCGGGCATGCAAGGCGTCGATGCGGGCGTTCAGGGATACGTTAAGGTCGTCGGTCCGGGCGTTCAGGGCCGGCACGCTGGGCCGGCGTGACGAGCCCACCCCGCCGCTCCTCGTGTCGAATACGACCCAGTCGGCCGTCCACATGGTCGATCCACCGGTTCAGGGAATCGACCGGCCTATCAAGGCGCGCACGGAAGCCCCCCCAGGGCGCCGCTCCCGTTGCCGTGCAAGCGCTCGCAGGTTCCCTGCGCTGTCCTCTCGCCACGAGGTGTATACCGAGCGCCAGCGAGATGCTCCGGTCATGGAGCGTCGGGTAGGACCGTGAAGTTTCCGACCCGCTACAGGGTCGGGTTGTCGAGCGATGCTGCCGCATCCGGCGGGCCGTTTGTCTCCACGCGGTGTCCTCGTATCGACACGAACAGGCCAGTCGTTGAGCCGAGGCTCGCTACCGGACCGCACCAACGGCTCGGCTACACTTCCTCATGGTTCGGATCCCCCGTCTGCAAGGAAGGATGATCCACCATCGAGACGAATCGG
>JBOGVG010000121.1:0-28408 GCA_050692435.1 Actinomycetota bacterium | reverse complement strand
CCGCCAGGCCTCCCGGCGGTCTCGCGGCGCGAGGCCGGTGGTCGCCACCATCGTGGGAGCCGAGGCGTCGAACAGGTCCCCGGTCTGGGGGACCCTGCCCCGGGCGTCGGCCAGCACGCGAAGCGGCGGCCGGCCCCGGTAGCTGGGGTCGCGGACGGTGAGGGACGGATCGTCCACGAGGGCCGTGCCCGCTCCCACCAGGATGGCGTCGGCAGCCGCGCGCAGGCGGTGCACGTCGGCCCGCGCGGCCTCCCCAGTGATCCACCTCGACGTGCCGTCCCGCGAGGCCACCTTCCCGTCGAGGGATGCAGCCATCTTCCACGTGACGAACGGCAGGCCGGTCAGCACGTGCTTCGCATAGGCTTCGTTCTGCCGGAGGGCGTCCTCAGCCCTGACGCCGTAGCGGACCTCGATCCCCCCCGCCTCGAGCTTTGCGAAGCCCCGCCCGTCCACGATGGGGTTCGGATCGGCCACGGCCGACACGACTCGAGCGACGCCGGCCTCGATGAGCGCGTCGGTGCAGGGCGGGGTGCGACCGAAGTGGTCGCACGGCTCCAGGCTCGTGTACAGGGTGGCGCCGCGCGCGCGTTCCCCCGCCCCGCGAAGCGCCACGATCTCGGCGTGGGGAGTTCCGGGGCCCTCGTGGCAGCCCTCGCCGACGATGCGGCCCTCGGCCACCACGACCGCGCCCACCACCGGGTTCGGAGACGTGAGCCCCCGTCCCCGCTCCGCGAGCCCCAGGGCCCGCTCGATGTACGCCTCGTCCTCCACGCGCACCCTTCCCGGGGACGAAGGCCCAGGGAAAGGGCAGGCGGCACGGCGATCCGCCGGTGCCGGCGCCGCCCGTCCTCTCCCATCCCGACTCTCACGGTCGGTCCCGGAATCTCACCAGGTCAACCCCCGAGTGGCTCCCAGGGGGTCGCGGACTCTCACCGCCGGTGGGGACTCGCACCCCGCCCCGAAGACGAGCTTTCGCCGCAAGTATAGGCGCTAGCTGACGCGGCGGTCGATCGCGTACGACGAGCCGGATTGCCGCTTGGCGAACTGCTTCATCTCCGTGGCCACGGCCACCGCCTCCCCGTAATGGGCGAACCGCCGTGTGGTGGTGGTGGCGATGCCGATCGACACCCCCACCAGCGGGATCTTCTGGAGCGCACCCTTGCGGTCCTCGACCTCGACGTAGCCGCGCTGGAGGTCCTCGTCCTCGTAGAACTCGGGGACGTCGCCGTCGAACCGCTCCACGATGCGCTTGGCAACGTCCTCCGCGACCTCGGGTGCGGTGATGGCCACGAAGTCATCGCCGCCGACGTGCCCCACGAAGCCGTCCGAGCCGGCGAACTCGACGACCGCATCCTGGATGACGCGGGCCGTCGCTTGGATCAGACGATCGCCCCGGACGAACCCCTTCTGGTCGTTGTAGGCCTTGAAGTTGTCCAGGTCCGAGTAAAGGACGGCGAAGGGGTTCTCCTCGCGCACCATGCGCTCGATCTCCTCCTGGATCCGGATGTTGCCGGGCAGGCCGGTGAGCGGCGAGAGGTTCCGCATCTCCTTGGCCCGCCGCAGCGTGCCCTTCACCCGGGCCAGGAGCTCGATGGGGTCGAAGGGCTTGATGATGTAGTCGTCGGCACCCGCCGTGAGGCCGAGCACCTTATCCGTCGACAGGGCCTTGGCGGTCAACATGATGATCGAGGTGTTGGCGGTCTGGGGGTTTCGGCGGAGCCGCTGCGCCACCTCGAACCCGTCGATCCTCGGCATCATCACGTCGAGCAGAACGAGGTCCGGCCGCATCTCACCGGCCCGCTGGAGGGCCTCCTCCCCGTCGGAGGCCACCGCCACGTCGTAGCCGGCGGAGCGGAGGTTCACCTCGACGAAGCGGGCGATGTCCGGATCGTCGTCCACGACCAGGATGGTCTCGGGCATCACCGACCACCCCTTCCGGTGCCGGGGGGTGCGCTCGCCGTCGGCGCGCTACCCCCCCGGACCCCCCGGATCATGGTGGCGAGCGCCGCCGCGGCCTCGGCCGGGTCTGGTGCCTTGAAGATGGACGATGCCACCGCCAGCACCGTGGCGCCGGCGTCGATGCACCGGGCCCCGGTCTCCACGTCGATGCCACCGTCCACCTCCACGTCGGTGGGCAGACCCCGGCGGTCGATCTCCTCCCGCACCTTCTCCACCTTCGGGAGCACCTCGTGCATGAAGGCCTGGCCGGCCCATCCGGGACGGACGCTCATCACGATCACGTTGGCCAGGACCTCGAGATGGGGGAACACCATCTCCACGGCGGTGTCGGGGTTCACGGCCAGCCCCGCTCCCATTCCCGCCTCCCGGGCCTTGCGGATGACGGCCGTCGGGTCCTCCAAGGCCTCGACGTGACACGTCACCATGTCGGTCCCGGCCACAACGAAGTCGTCGAACAGCCGCTCGGGGTTCTCGATCATGAGGTGACAGTGCAGGGGCAGGCCGGTCACGGGACGGAGCGACTCAACGACCACCGGGCCGATGGTGAGAGGCCGGACGAAATGCGCGTCCATCACATCGATATGGATGAGGTCGGCATGGCCCTCGACCAGCTTTACCTGGTCGGCCAGGTGCGCGAAGTCGGCTGACAGGATCGACGCGGCGAGCTTGCCCACGGCGGCATTCTATCGGTGGCCCTCCCGGGCACGAGTCAGGCTCGCCCCGGCGCGTCCGGTCAGCCCAGGGGCTCATCAACGACGGGACGGAACCCCCGGACGAACTCCTCGGCCCTCATCCGCTTCCGGCCGGACGGCGCGACCTCGAGGGGGCGGAACCCACCCTCCCCCGTCCCCACCACGAACCCGTCCTTGGCCACGCTCACGACGACGCCCGGCTTCCCGCCACCGCCCACCGCCTCGGCCCGGAGCACCTTGAGCGGCTCGCCCCGGAACGTCGTCACGGCGCCGGGGTCCGGCGAGAGGGCCCGCACCAGGTTCACCAACGCGGGGGCCGGCTTCGACCAGTCCAATCGGCGGTCCTCCGAGCCGATCTTCGGCGCGAACGTCGCCTGAGAACGGTCCTGCGGGACCGGTGAGACCGTTCCCCGCGCCAGGTCGTCCACCGTTTCCACCAGCACCTCTCCGCCGATCCGGGCCAGGCGGGAACCGAGCGAGCCCGCGTCGTCGTCGGGGAGGATGGGCTCCTCCCGCCGGTGCAGGATGGGACCGGTGTCCAGGCCCTCGTCCATCCAGATCGTGGTCACCCCGGTGGTGTCGAGGCCGAGGAGCAGCGCGGCCTGCACCGGGCTCGCTCCTCGCAGCCTGGGGAGGAGCGAGAAGTGGAGGTTCACCGGCGCCATCTTCGGGAGGCCCAGGACGGCCGGGGGCAACAGCTCCCCGTAGGCCACCACCACGAGCACGTCGGGAGCCGAGGCCTCGAGCCGCTCGAACCCCGGGCCGGATCGCACCGTCTCCACCTCGACGAAGGGCACGCCGAGCCGGTTGGCGGTCGCCGCCACCGGGGTGGGCCGGAGCGCGCCGCTCCGCCGGGCGGGGCGAGGGACCCGGGTCACCACCATCGCCACGTCGTGAGCCGATCCGGCGAGCGCTTCCAGGGACGGGACCGACCACTCGTCGTTCCCCAGGAAGGCGATGCGAAGCGAGTGGGACCCGGCCACGAGCGGAGGATACGTGGTGGGGGGTCTACAGGGTCGTGGATCTCTCTTGCGCTCGCTTCAGATCGTGCTCCCGGAGCATCCGCATCACCTCGCGCCGACCCTCGTCGGGAAGCCGGTCGATGTACAGGACGCCGTTCGTGTGGTCGGTCTCGTGCTGGAAGATCCGGGCCAGCAGCCCCTCACCCTTCAGCTCGACGAGGTTCCCGTCCGGATCACGCCCCCTCACCGTGGCCCGGAGGGCGCGGGTCGTCGGGTAGAAGGGCCCGGGGATCGACAGACAACCCTCGTCCCGGACCTCCTCCTCCTCGAGGTCGGAAAGCTCCGGGTCGGCCACGAAGCCCTTGTTGCCCTCGCCGTCGTCGTACACGAAGAACCGAAGGGAGATGCCGACCTGCGGCGCGGCGAGGCCCACGCCGGGAGCGTCGTACATCGTCTCGAACATATCGTCGATCAGGCGTCGGAGCGAGCGGTCGAACCTTTCCACGGAGCGGGCTGTCTCCCGAAGCACCGGGTCGCCCAGCGTGCGGATGGGAAGGATGGCCATCCTTGGTTCTCGGCTCCTCACAGGTGGGGCTCGGCCTCGACCCTGGCGACCACGCCCCGCTCCGCCAGGGCCCGCATGGCGTCGCCGAACGCCGGGACGCCGCCGCGGTCGAGCACGACCAAGCATACCGTCTGGTCTCCCACCGCCGAGACCAGCAGGGTTCGCGGTCGCCGCTCCTCCAATTCGGCCACGACGTCCGCCGTTCCGGCCACCCGGAACACCGGCCACCCCGGGGGAAAGCCGGCCGCCTCCCGGTGGGCCAGCTCCGTCCGGTAGAAGCGCTCCGGGTTGCCCGAGACCAGGGCCTGGACCGCCGGATCGTTGGGGTGGCGGGTCTGGACGATGACGCGACCCCTCGGGCTGGCCCAGGCCGCCGCCTCCATCCAGGTGGCCAGGGCCCGTTCCTTCGCGGCGAGGCCGGGGCGCCGGGCCGCGATGTCGGCGTCCAGGATGGCCACCAGGTCCAGGCCCACCGGGCCGACGTCCTTCACGGCCTCCACCCCGCCTACCGTCACCTCGCGGTCGCGCGGAGGAAGCGGCGGCTGTCCCGGGCCGATCCGCCGGACCGGCACCGCGACCAGCCTCTGGGCCCACTCCTCCACGCGTTCCGCGCCCCCGCGGACGATCCCGAAGTGGGCGGAGCCGCAGCGGGCGCACCGCCCGTCTGCCCCGCACACGGCACACCGGACCATCCCCCCTTCGGCCCGAATCACTCCCCCGCACGCAGCACAGGCGGCCGGCTCCCCGCACGCCCGGCACACGCGAGCGACGCCGTATCCGGGCAACGGCTCGTACAGGAACCCGCGGGTCACCGACTTGAGCGCCGAAACCAGGCGGGGGGCCCGGCCCTCCGGTCCCGGCCGGACCACCTCCACGGGGGGCCACCATCTTCCGGACGGGCTCACCTCCCGGGCTTCGGTGGCCACGGCCTCCGCCGACGGGCAGAGCGCGGCCATGACGCACACCGCCACGGCCACCTCGGCCCGGGCCAGCGCTACGTCGCGCACGTGGGAGTACGGGGAGCGCTCCTCGCGGTGCCCCCCGTGGCTCTCCCGCGACACGTACAGCAGCCCCAGGTCCCGAACCGCTGCGAACACGGCTGGCCGGGTTCCCACTACGACCCGATACCGGCCGTCGGCGAGGTCGAGCCATGTCCGGTATCGGGTCCGCTTCGACCCGCCGGCGAACAGGACCGCGTCGCCGCCGAAGGTCTCCAGGACGGCCGCCGCCGTGGCCGGTAGCGGGTCGAGCTCGGGGACGAGCACGATGGCGCTTCTCCCACCGGCCAGCGCCGCCGCAACACACTCCACGGCGACGCGCTGCTCGTCCACTGGAGCCGGTCGAAGAAGAAATGCGCCGGACGCGCCTGCGAGCGCGGCCACCAGTTCCTCCCCACCCTTGTATGTCCCGAGGACTGATGAACCTGCGGTTGAGCCGACGGCCTTCGTCGAGCGGGAGAAGGGTGGGGCATGGGAGAGCGGAGGAAGATCGAAGCGAAGGGCCGCTGCCCCCTCCGGGTTCCCGTCCACACCCTCCGCGTCAACCTCACCGGCGACCCTCTCTTCCGAAGCCACGCGGGGCGGGTGGGAGCGAGCGATCACGGAGGCGAGAGGGGCCACGTACCGCTCGCTCACCCACCGAAGGAGCTGGAGCATCGGGTCGTCGAAGAAGCGAACCGGCGACAGGAGCTTCTTCACTCGAAGCACGCGCCTCGGGACGTCGCCGGTCGGACCCAGCACCCAGCCCCGAGCGAGCGCACGGTGGAACGGGACCTGGACCAGGCAACCGAGGCGGCCACCGAGCTCCTCGGGCAGGTCGTACGTGAACGGCCGGTCCAGCGACAGGACCGGCCGGTCCACGCAGACTGCGACCGGCCCGGACAGGACCTGCTCTTCTCGGGAAGAGCTACCCGAACGCGCGGCGGAGCTCGTCGGCGCGGTCGGTCGCCTCCCAGGAGAATTCCTTCCGGCCGAAGTGGCCGTACGCCGCGGTCTCCTCGTAGATGGGCCTACGGAGATCGAGCTGACGGATGATCGCCGCCGGCCGGAAGTCGAACGCATCCCAGATCAGCTCGACGATCCGGTCGGGGTCCACCTGTTCGGTGCCGAACGTGTCGACCGCGAGCGAGACGGGATGGGCCGTGCCAATGGCGTAGGCCACCTGGACCTGGAGCCGGTCGGCCAACCCCGCCGCTACCAGGTTCTTGGCCACGTACCGGGCCATGTACGCGGCCGAGCGATCGACCTTGGTGGGGTCCTTGCCCGAGAAGCAGCCGCCGCCGTGGGGCGCCATGCCGCCGTACGAATCGACCATGATCTTCCGCCCGGTGAGGCCGGTGTCGGCCTTCGGCCCTCCGATCTCGAACCTGCCCGTGGGGTTCACCAGGATCCGAACGCCCTGCGCGTCGAGCTGGAACTCGCGGAGCACGGGGTCGATGACCTCGGCGCTCACGTCGGGCCCGAGCAGGGTGTCGACGTCCACCTCTTCCCGGTGCTGGGCCGATATGAGGACGGTGTCCACGCGAACCGGCTTGCCGCCCGCGTACTCGATGGTCACCTGGCTCTTGCCGTCCGGCCGCAGGTACGGAACGACCCCCGCCTTTCGGACGTCGGCCAAGCGCTTCGTCAAGCGGTGCGCCATCGCGATGGGGATCGGCATCAGCTCGTCGGTATCCCGGCACGAGTAGCCGAACATCATCCCCTGGTCGCCGGCGCCGAGCGCGTCGAGGTCGTCGTGCGAGCCCTCCACGCGGTGCTCACGCGAGTCGTCCACGCCGCGGGCGATGTCGGGCGACTGTTCCTGGATCGAGGTGATCACGCCGCATGTCGCCCCGTCGATGCCGAAGTTCGCGTCCGTGTACCCGATCTCGAGGATCGTGTGCCGAACGACCGACGGGATGTCGACGTACTCGGAGGTCGTGATCTCGCCGGCCACCATGACGATCCCGGTCGTCACCAGCGTCTCGCACGCCACCCGGCCCTCGGGATCGACGTCGATGATGGCATCGAGGACCGCGTCGGAGATCTGGTCGGCGAGCTTGTCGGGATGTCCTTCGGTGACCGACTCGGAGGAGAACAGGTAGCCCTTCCGCATACAGCGCCGGAGTATACCGGCAGGCGCCGACGTGGCCCGTCTACCCGGCCAGGAGCTTGGCCAGGCGGTCGCAGATGGCCGACGCGAGCTCTCCCTTGGTCCACGAACGAAGCGGCTCGTCGTCGCCGTGACGGGACAGGATCGCCGCGTGGTTCGTGTCGGAGCCGAACCCGGTGCCCTCCCGCCCGACCTCGTTCACCACGATGAGGTCCAGGCCCTTTGCCCGGAGCTTCGCCCTCCCCGCGGCTTCCAGGTCCTCGGTCTCCGCGGCGAACCCCACAAGGACCCGCTCGCCCTCGAGCTCGCCCAACGCTCGAAGGACGTCGGGGGTGGGCACCAGGGCCAGGTGGGGCGGGCCGCCCTCCCTCTTCAGCTTCGTCGGCGCGACCTCACTGGGACGGAAGTCGGCCACCGCCGCGGCCATCACCACGGCCTCGGCGTCCGGGGCCGCCTCCCGCACGGCCGCGCGCATCTCCTCCGCCGTCGTCACGCGGACGACGTTGGGGCCACCCGGCGGCTCCACCGTCCCCGGGCCCACCACGAGGGTCACGTCGGCCCCCCGGGCGAAGGCCTCCCGGGCCACCGCGAACCCCATCTTCCCTGTCGAGCGGTTCCCCACGAACCGGACGGGGTCGAGCGGCTCCCAGGTGGGACCGGCCGTGACCACGATGCGCCGCCCGGCGAGATCCCGCCCCCGGGCAACCACGTCCTCCACCGCGGCGAGGATGTCCTCCGGCTCGGCCAGGCGCCCCATGCCCTCGTCCCCCGCGGCCAGCGACCCGGCGGCTGGGCCCACCACCCGGGCCCCCCGCTCCTCCAGGGTCCGGACGTTCATCCGGGTCGCGGGGTGCTCCCACATGCCCGTGTGCATGGCCGGTGCCAGCACGACGGGGCATGTCGCTTCGAGCATGACGGAGGTGAGCAGGTCGTCGGCGATGCCGGACGCGAGCTTCGCGATGATGTTGGCCGTGGCCGGCGCGACCACGACGACGTCGGCTTCGTGCGCCAGCTTGACGTGAAGGACGGTTCCTGGCTCCTCCCACAGATCCTTGTAGCACGGCCGTCCGGAGAGCGCGGCGAGCGTGTCCGGGCCCACGAAGCGCGTGGCGGAGGCGGTCATCACCGCCTGGACCGTGGCCCCGGCCTGGGCCAGCAGACGGGTCAGGATGCAGGCTTTGTAGGCGGCGACGCCGCCGGTGACACCGAGCAGGACCCGGCGGCCTTTTACGGCGGGGACTTCGCTCCCTGGCACCTGCAGGCCTCCATGGTCCCCGGGCCAACGCCCCCCAGGGACCGGGCTACTTGATCCCGACCCCTTCGGGCCGCTCGGCCTGGATCTTGCCGTCGGAGATCTCCTCCAGGGCGATGGACAGGGGCTTGTTCGTGAGGCCGCCCGTCTCGATGAGGGGCGGGACGAACTCGCCGCGTCCTTCTCCCAGCTGGTTGTAGTAGGAGTTGATCTCCCGGGCCCGTTTGGCCGCCAGGATCACCAGCGTGTACTTGGAATCGACCTGCCCCAGGAGGTCGTCGATCTTCGGTTCGATCATGGGTGCGCACGTCCTTCTGTCGAAGCGGTCGGAGGCCGGAACGCCTCGATTATAGCCTCGACCTGGGCCGTCGCCTCGTCGACGTCGTCGTTCACGACCACGTGGTCGAACCAGGGGCGCTGCTCCATCTCCCAGCCCGCCGTGGCAAGTCGCGTGGCGAGCCGCTCCTCGTCCTCGGTCCCCCGGGCTCGGAGCCGCCGTTCGAGCTCTTCCATGGACGGCGGCACCAGGAAGATCAGGACGGCCTCGGGCACCCGTTCCTTCACCAGGCCGGCACCCTGGACGTCGATCTCAAGGATCACGGTCCTACCCTCCGCGAGGGCCCTCTCCACCGGCGCCGCCGGCGTGCCGTAGCGGCTGCCGAACACATCGGCCCACTCGAGCAGCGCGTCGCCCCTCACGAGCCGGTCGAACTCCTGCTCGGACAGGAACGAGTAGTGGACACCGTCCTGCTCGGAGGGACGGCGTGGACGTGTGGTGGCGGAGACCGACAGCGTGAGGTCTGGACGCCGCTCCAAAAGCCGCCTCACGACGGTCCCTTTCCCGACCCCCGAAGGGCCGGAGACGACGAAGAGGGTTCCCCGCCTGACCAGGGCGCGTTACTTCTTGGCGAACTCGCCGAGGAGGGCGTCCCGCTGCTTCGCGCCGAGCCCGCGGATCCTCCGGCTGGCCGAGATGTCCAGCTTCTCCATGATCTTCCTTGCCCGGACCTTCCCCACGCCGGGCAGGGACTCGAGGACGGTGGACACCTTCATCTTGCCCACGGTGTCGTCCAGCCTGGACAGCACATCCCTCAATGTGAGCTTCCCGGACTTCAGCTGGCCCTTGAGCTCGGCGCGCTTCCTCCTCGCCTCCGCGGCCTTCTCCAGGGCCTGCCTGCGCTGTTCCTCGGTCAGGACGGGTAGCGGCATGACGACGCTCCTTTGCTCGATGGGGGACGGAAACCCCGGGAGTATAGACACGCCCTCCGTGGCGGGGCAACGCGGGCCAACCGCGCGACCTGCGGTTTCGTCGATGACCGGTTCGGTCGGCCGCCGGTCAGCGGATCGCCGCGAGGATGGCGCGCGCCGCCCCCGCTGGGTCCGGGGCCTCGGTGATGGGACGGCCCACCACCAGATAGTCCGCGCCTTCTTCCACGGCCTCTTCCGGCGTGAGGACGCGGGCCTGGTCGTGACCGTTCGAGCCGACCGGCCGAATCCCCGGGACCACCAGACAGAACTCCTCGCCCATCACCTGCCGGACCACGGCGACGTCCTCGCCCGAAACCACGGCCCCGCCCGCCCCCGCGGCTCGGGCCTCGAAGGCCAGCGACGCGGGGCTCGCCAGCGACTCCCCGGACAGGCTAGATAGGACGGTCACGGCGAGCACCGCCGGCATCGGATGGCCGGACTCCTCGGTGCCTCGCACGGCGCCGCGCACCGCAGCCTCCACCATGGCCTCACCGCCGAGGGCATGAACGGTGAACATGGCCAAGCCGAGGCGAGCGCAGTTGCGGGCGGCCCGTTCCACCGTGTTCGGGATGTCGTGCAGCTTGAGGTCCAGGAAGATCGGACAAGAAGAGCGGAGGCGAAGAACCGAGTTCGGCCCGTGGGCCGAGAACAGCTCGAGCCCCACCTTCAAGAGCCCGGCCTCGCCGCCGACGGCGCGGGCCAAGACCTCCGCCCGGTCGATGTCGGAGACGTCCACCGCCACGATCAGCGGGTTTGCGGGGCGGGGGATCACTCCTCCCCCATCCCCTCCGTCTCGGACAGTCGGAGCCGGCCCCGGAGGTCCCCCGGAGAGGCCAGCCCCTTCGACTTCAGGAAGCCGGCGATGCCCTCGGCGATCTCGGCGGGCGCCGACGGGTTCACCAACATGGCCGTTCCCACCTGGACCGCCCACGCCCCGGCCAGCAGGAACTCCACGGCGTCGTCGGCCGAGGAGATCCCTCCGACGCCCATGATCGGGACCTGGGGCAGCGCTTGCGCCACCCGGAACACGGCCGCCACCGCGATGGGGCGGATGGCCGGGCCTGAGAGCCCGCCGATCACGGCCCCCAGCCGAGGCCGGAGGCGGCGCACGTCCACCACCATTGCGGGGATGGCGTCGATCAGCGTGACCCCGTGGGCCCCGGCTCGCACGCAGGCCCGAGCCGCCGGCACGATGTCTGGCAGCAGGGCCGGGAGCTTGGCGAACACCGGGACGGGGGACAGCCGCGAGATCGCCCCCACGACCTCTCCCATCCGGTCGATCCGGGCGTAGAAGGGAAGACCCCGGCTCTCCCGGTCGGGACCGGACAGGTGCACCTCGACCGCCGAGATCCCGGGCTCGTCCCGGAGGATGCTGGCCACCCGGATGTACTCCTGAAGGGTAGTGCCGGTAACCGAGGCCACGACGGGTATCCCTGTCTTGGCCAAGCGCGGCAGGTCCTCGGCCACGAACTCCCGTACGCCCGGGTTCTGGTTCCCCACGGCCGTCACGAGGCCGGACGGGCTCTCGGTCACCCGGGGCGTGGGCCAGCCCCGCGATGCCTCGAACGTCACGCTCCGGGTGATCACCCCGCCCAGCCTGCGGATGTCGGTGAGCCCGCCGAGCTCCCGGCCGGTTCCGAAGCAGCCCGAGGCGGCCAGCACCGGGAGGGGGAAACGCACCCCGTCGAGGTCCACGGCGAGGTTCTGCTTCACTCCGGCCACGGGCCCACAACCGCGAAGCCCTCGGGGGGCGTGTGGACCGCCCCGGTCTCCCCGCCAATCCACCGGTCCCAGAACACGCGGGCCGCGTTGAACACCGGCCCATCGGCGCACGCGCGGAGGTTGTCGTACCCGGACCCGTCCTTCCGGATCACCGGCACCGCGCAGGTGAGGCACACGCCGAGGCCGCAGCCCATCTCCTCCTCCAGCGCCACCTGTGCCGGGATCCGCAGCTCGATGCAGAACTCGGCCACGGCGCGCAGCATGCGCCTCGGCCCTGCCGCGTAGATGACCTGGGTCCCGGTGGCCTGTGCCACCTTGGGGAGCACCTCGACCGGGCCGGCCCGCTCCCCCAAGGTGCCGTCCGCCGTGACGATGACGATGGTCTGGGCGAGGCGCTTGGCTTCGATCGGTTTGAACACGCGGTCCTCGCTGGCCGCGCCGAGCACCAGGTCGACCCGCCTGCCCCGGGCCCGGAGCTCCTGACCAAGGAAGAGGATGGGTGCGGCGCCGTACCCCTCCGACACCAGCAGGCAGTTGTTCAGGCTCCGTGGGTAGGCGAAGGCCTTCCCCAACGGACCGATGACGTCGAGGAACTGATGCGCCCTGGCCTCCGCGAGCCACTCGGTGCCGGGGCCGTGCGGATCGAACGCGAACTCCAACGTGCCGGCCCATCCCCCGCGGCGGGACGCCTGGTGGATCCAGAAGTGACGACGGAGGACGAACTGCCGGTCGTCGGGCATGGCCACCGAGATGAACTGGCCGGGCCTCGCCCGGTCCGCGATCTCGGGGGCGACCAGCGTGAGCGAGTGGTACGCGCCGAGCTTGCGGGTGTTCAGGATCTCGGCCCTGACCCGCCTCACCGGCCGGCTCCCGCGCCGGGGCCGAGCTGGGCCTGGAGCGGGAGGGCAGCGCGGGCCAGCTCGTGGTACTCCTGCAACGAGAGCGGCTCGGCTGGTCCGGCCCGAAGCGCCTCGATCCCCCGGATGGCGGCGAGCACCCCCGGAAGGGTCGTGATGCAGAGGATCCCCGCCGCCGCGGCCGCCGTCCGGATGTAGTACCCGTCGGTCCGGGGAGCCCGGCCGAAGGGCGTGTTGATGACCAGGTCCACCTCCCTTCGCCGGATGAAGTCCGCGACGTTCGACCCGCCCTCCGACACCTTGCCCACCCGCGTGACCGGGATACCGGCCCGCTCCAGCACGCCGGCCGTCCCCTTCGTCGCGAGCAGGTGAAACCCCAGGTCGAGCAGCCGCTTCGCCGGGTACAGGATGGCCGGCTTGTCCCGGTTGGCCACGGACACGAAGACGGTTCCCTCGGGCGGGAGCGCGGCACCCCCGGCCACCAGGGCCTTGGCCAGGGCAGCGCCCGAGTCCCGATCCACCCCCATCACCTCGCCGGTCGACTTCATCTCGGGCCCCAGAACGGTATCGACTCCGGGGAACCGCTCGAACGGAAGGATGGCGGCTTTCACCGACGTGTATGGCAGGTGGCGGTAGTGGCGCGGGTCGGCCGGGATGACCCCCTCGTCGACGAGCTCCGCGAGCGGCCGGCCAACCAGGACCATCGCAGCCACTTTGGCCAGGGGGACGCCGGTGGCCTTGGACACGAACGGCACCGTGCGGGAGGCCCGGGGATTGGCCTCCAAGATCCAGATCCGCTCGTCCTTCACCGCGAGCTGGAGGTTCAGGAGGCCTCGAACGCGCAGGCGAAGGGCGAGCAGCCCCGTGATGCGTTCGACTTCGTCGAGCTCCTCATCGGACAGGGTCGGCGGGGGGATGGCGCACGAGGAATCCCCGGAGTGCACGCCGGCCTCCTCGATGTGCTCCATCACGGCGCCGACGTACACGTCGGTCCCGTCGGACACGGCGTCCACGTCGACCTCGATCGCCCCCTCCAGGAACCGGTCGATCAGCACGGGGTGATCCGGCGAGGCGTCGGCCGCCGTCCGAACGAACCGCTCCAGCTCGTCCTCGCCGTAGACGATCTCCATTGCCCGCCCCCCCAGCACGTACGAGGGCCGCACAACGACCGGGTAGCCGATGCGGGACGCCACCCGCCCGGCCTCCTCCGGGTCGTTTGCCTCGCCGTGGGGGGGTGCCGGGAGTCCCAACTCCTCGCACAGCCCCGCGAACTTCCCCCGGTCCTCGGCGAGGTCGATGGCGCCGGGCCTCGTCCCGAGCACGGCGAATCCCTCCGCCTCCAACGTGTGCGCGAGCTTCAACGGGGTCTGCCCTCCGAGCTGGACGATGACCCCGACGGGACGCTCCGCCCGGCACACCGGAAGGACGTCCTCGGCCGACAGCGGCTCGAAGTACAGCCGGCTGCTCGTGTCGTAGTCAGTCGATACGGTCTCGGGGTTGCTGTTCACCATCACGGCCTCGTACCCGGCCTCGCGCAACGCGTACGCGGCGTGCACGCAGGCGTAGTCGAACTCGATCCCCTGCCCGATCCGGTTCGGCCCGGCGCCGAGGATCACCACCCTGGGGCGGTCCGCCGGCCGGACCTCCGTCTCGTCCTCGTACGTCGAGTAGTGGTACGGCGTGAGCGCGGGGAACTCCCCACCACAGGTGTCCACGGTCTTGAACACCGGTTCCACCCCCAGGGAGGCTCGCCGGCGGCGGACCTCGGTCTCGGTCGAACCGGTGAGGCCGGCGATGCGCGCGTCCGAGAGCCCGGCGCGCTTGGCCTGAAGCAGCTGCTCACCGGGGACCGAGCCGATCGGAAGCCCTTGCAGCGCAAAGCTCTCCTCGACCACTTGCGAGATCTGGTCGACGAACCACGGATCGATCCCCGACGCTTCGGCGACATCATCGACGGAGTGCCCCGCCCCGAGCGCTGCTTCCACCAGATGAAAGCGATGCTCGGTCGCCACGCCGAGCTCGTCCAGGACCGAAGGGCCCGGGTCGGGCCATCCGAGATCGAAGCCCGGCCGCTCCAGTGACCTCCACGCCTTCCCCAGGGCTTCCTTGAAGGTTCGGCCGATCGCCATGACCTCACCGAAGGACTTCATGGTGGAGGTGAGCGTGGGGTCCGCCTGGGAGAACTTCTCGAAGGCGAACCGCGGGGCCTTCACCGCCACGTAGTCGAGGGTCGGCTCGAAGGCCACCGGTGTCTCCCCCGTGATGTCGTTCGTGATCTCGTCGAGCCGGTACCCCACCGCCAGCAGGGCCGCGATCTTCGCGATGGGGAATCCCGTCGCCTTCGACGCCAGCGCCGAGGAACGCGAGACCCGGGGGTTCATCTCGATCAGCACCACCCGTCCGTCGCGGGGGTTCACCGCGAACTGGATGTTCGACCCCCCGGTCTCGACGCCGATCGCCCGGATGCACGCGAGGGCGAGGTCCCGCATCTCCTGGTATTCGCGGTCGGTCAGGGTCTGCTGCGGCGCCACGGTGATCGAGTCGCCCGTGTGCACCCCCATGGGGTCGACGTTCTCGATGGAGCAGACGACCACGGCGTTGTCGGCCCCGTCGCGCATCACCTCGAGCTCGAACTCCTTCCATCCGGCCACCGACTCCTCCACCAGGATCTCGGTTACGGGGCTCGACGCCAGACTGCGCGCGGACAGGTCCTGGAGCGAACGGGGGTCGGCAGCGAACCCGCTCCCCCCGCCCCCCAGCATGAACGAGGGCCGAGCGATCACCGGATACCCGATCTCCTCCGCCACCCCGAGCGCCTCCTCCACGGTGCGCGCCGTCCCGGAGCGCGGTACCGGCAGGCCCGCCCGGGCCATGGCCCGCTGGAACCCGCTCCGGTCCTCGGCCCGGTGGATGGCCGCGAGGCCGGCACCGATCAGCCGGATCCCCAACCGGTCGAGGGCTCCCGAGTCACCCAGCCCGACTGCCACGTTCAGCCCGGTCTGGCCCCCGAGCGTCGGGAGAAGAGCGTCGGGCCGCTCCCGCTGAAGGACGGCGAGGACGGACTCGGGGGTGAGCGGCTCGATGTACGTGGCGTCGGCGAACTCCGGGTCCGTCATGATCGTCGCGGGGTTCGAGTTCACCAGCGACACGTGGTACCCCTCACGCCGGAGGACCTTGCACGCCTGGGTTCCCGAGTAGTCGAACTCGCAGGCCTGGCCGATCACGATGGGGCCCGACCCGATCACCAGGATCCCGTGGATGTCGTTCCGCCTCGGCATCACGCCCCCATCGACGCGCGGAAGTCGTCGAAAAGGTAGCGCGAGTCGTGCGGGCCCGGCGCCGCTTCGGGGTGGTACTGAACGCCCAACGCGGGGACGTCCAGACAGCGGAAGCCCTCGAGCGTTCCATCGTTCAGGCTCCAGTGCGTCAGCTCGAGGGCTCCGAGGTCCGTGCTCACCTGCGAGGGGCGGGCGGCGACGCTCCGGGCTCTGGGTCCCCTCGTCGCTCGGCCCGGCTCCTCCGTCGGGGACCACGTTCCCCCCTCGCTCCTCGACCCAGACCGCTCCGCGCCGCCGCCCGCCCCAACCGGATGCCAACCGTCCGGGTCCACCGCGAAGCCGTGGTTGTGCGACGTGACCTCGACGTGGCCGGTTCGAAGGTTCTTCACAGGTTGATTCGCACCGCGATGGCCGAACTTCATCTTGTACGTTCGGCCGCCGAGCGCCAGACCGAGCAACTGGTGACCGAGGCAGATGCCGAACACGGGTGCCTTCCCGAGCAGTCCCCGGGCGGCTTCGACGCCGTAGCGAGTCGCCGCGGGGTCTCCGGGGCCGTTCGACAGGAACACGCCGTCGAATCCTCCCGCCAGGATTGTGGCCGGGGGCGTCTGGGCGGGCCAGACCGTTACCTCGCAACCCGCCGCGGCGAGCAGCCTCAGGATGTTGCGCTTCATCCCGAAGTCATAGGCGGCCACCCGGAACACGCGACCGCGCGAGGGATCCGCCGGCCCCACCAGGTCGCAGGCGTCGTAGGGTTCGCCGGTGCTCACCGTCCGGGCCAGGTCGGCGCCCTTCATGCCGGGCCGTTCCCGGACCCGGGCGACCAGGGACCCGGGATCCAGATCCTCGGTGGACACCCCACTGCGCATCGCGCCGTGCTCCCGGAGGCGAAGGGTGAGCCGCCGGGTGTCGATCCCCTCGATCCCCACGACCCCGGCGGCCTCGAGCTCCTGGGCCAGGGACCGCTCAGCGCGCCGGCTCGACGGCCGCCGAGTCGCCTCGCGCACGGCGAAAGCGGCCACCTGGACCCGGCCCGACTCGGGATCCTCGCGGTTCGTCCCGTAGTTCCCCTGATGCGGGAAGGTCATGGCCACCAGCTGCCCGGCGTAGGAAGGGTCGGTCAGGACCTCCTGATAGCCCGACATGGCCGTGTTGAACACCGCCTCGCCGAACGCCTCCCCCGAGGCGCCGAAGCCCCGACCCCGGAAGAGCGTGCCGTCCTCGAGCGCGAGGAGCGCGTCGGGGCCGCTCATCGCTGGGCTTTCCCGTCCGCCACGACCAGGTCGCCCCGGTACATCGTGTGGATCACCTTGCCGCGCAGGGCCATCCCCAGGAACGCCGAGTTCCGGCTCTTCGAGGCGAACGGGGGCTCCACCACCCAGGCCGCGGCCGGGTCGAACACCGCCAGGTTCGCCGGGCGGCCGGGCTCGATGGGCCCGCCCTGCCCGGGCGCTCCGAGGATCCTGGCCGGCGCCGTCGACATCGCTTCGATCGCGCGCGGGAGAGACAGGATGCCCGGCTCCACCAGGTGCGTGAGCACCGCAGCCAGGGCTGTCTCCAGCCCGATGGTCCCCGGCGGCGACTGGTCGAACTCGGCCTCCTTCTCCTCGACGGCGTGGGGTGCGTGGTCGGTGGCGATGGCGTCGATGGTCCCGTCGGCCACAGCGGCCCGGAGTGCCTCCCGATCCTGGGGGGTCCGAAGAGGTGGGTTCACCTTGTAGTTCGTGTCGTAGGTGACGAGGTCCTCGTCGGTGAAGACCAGGTGATGTGGCGTCACCTCGGCCGTGACACCGACCCCGGCGACCTTGGCCCGGCGAACCAGCTCCACGGATCTCGCCGCGGAGAGATGGCACAGGTGCAGCCGCCCGCCGGTCTCCCGGGCCAGCGAGAGATCACGGGACACGATGATCTCCTCGGCCTCGGATGGCGCGCCGGCCAACCCCAGGGTGTGGGAATGGAGCCCCTCGTGCATCTGCGCGCCTTCCGCGAGCGAGGCGTCCTCGCAGTGCTCGGCGATCACCACGTCGAAGGCCCCCGCGTACCGAAGGGCGTTGCGCAGCACCCGCGACGTGGACACGCAGCGACCGTCGTCGCTGAAGACGCGGACGCCGGCATGCGCCATCTCGCCGAGCTCCGCCATCTCCTCGCCGGCCAGATCCTTCGTGATGGCCCCCACCGAAAGCACGTCGCACAACCCGGCCCGAGCCGCGAGCGAACGCACCTCCTCGATCACCGCGATGTTGTCGGCCACCGGGTCGGTGTTGGCCATGGCGGCCAACGCGGTGTACCCGCCCACCGCAGCCGCTCGCGAGCCGGTCTCAACCGTCTCCTTGTCCTCCCGGCCGGGTTCGCGCAGGTGCGCGTGAAGGTCGACCAGACCCGGGGCCAAGATCAGCCCCTCGCACCCGAACACGGTCGCTCCCTTCGACGGCGCCTCCTCCCCCACGGCCGCGATCGCGCCGTCCTGGACCAAGACGTCGGCCACACCGTTTCCGCCGGAGGCGGGGTCGACGACCCGGGCCCCCCGGAAGAGCGTCCGCTCACTCATCGCCCGACCTCTCGCCGCTCCCCCCGAGCATCAGGTACAGCAGGGACATCCGGACCGCGATCCCGTTCGTGACCTGCTCCTCGATGACCGCTTGAGGCAGATCCGCGACGTCGGATTCGATCTCCACGCCTCGGTTCATGGGGCCGGGGTGCATGATCAGGCAGCCCTCTGGCAGCATCCCCACCCGCTCCCGGGTCAGCCCGAACAGCCGCGAGTACTCGCGAACGCTCGGGAAGTACTGCTGGCGCTGCCGCTCGCGCTGGACCCTCAGCATGTAGCACACGTCGAGCTTCGGCAGGACGCCGTCGATGTCGTGGGAGACCTGCACCCCCCAGGCCGGAGCGTCCGGTGGGATCAGCGTCGGGGGCCCGACCAGCGAAACGTCGGCGCCCATCTTCACCAGCCCGAAAGACAGGGACCGGGCCACGCGAGAGTGGAGCACGTCGCCGACGATGGCGGCTCGCAACCCCTCGAACCGCCCCACCTTCTCCCGGATCGTGTACAGGTCCAGCAGGGCCTGCGTGGGATGCTCGTGTGTCCCGTCCCCCGCGTTCAAGACGCTCCCCCGTACCCACTTCGTCAGGGTGTAGGGCGAACCTGAGGAGGAATGCCGGATCACGATGGCGTCGGCCCCCATCGCCTGGAGCGTCAGGGCCGTGTCCTTCAGGCTCTCGCCCTTGGCCACCGAGGAGCCGCCGGTGGAGAAGTTGATCACGTCGGCCGACAGGCGTTTGGCGGCAAGCTCGAACGAGATCCGCGTGCGGGTCGAGTTCTCGTAGAACAGGTTCACCACCGTGCGGCCTCGAAGCGCCGGGACCTTCTTGATGACCCTGGTCCCAACCTCCCGGAAGGACTCCGCGGTGTCCAGGATCCGCACGACGTCATCTGCGGACACGTCGTTGATGGACAACAGGTGCTTCCTCATGTTCCGCTCCTCATTCGTTCTTCTCCCGGCCCACCCGGCGCTCCGCGCCTGGCCCCGGCTCCTCCACGTACACGGCGTCCTCGCCGTCCACCTCCTCCAGCGCGACGCGGACGGACTCGTCCTTACGTGTGGGCACGTTCTTCCCCACGAAGTCGGCCCTGATCGGCAGCTCCCGGTGGCCCCGGTCCACAAGTACCGCCAGCAGCATGGAGGTGGGCCGGCCGAAGTCGACCAGCGCGTCCATGGCGGCCCGGATGGTTCGTCCCGTGAACAACACGTCGTCGACCAGGACGACGCTCTTCCCGGTGATGTCGAAGTCGATGCGGGTCTCGTGGATCTCGGGGGCCTCGGCTCGCATGCCGATGTCGTCCCGATAGAAGGTGATGTCCAGGACCCCGACGGAGGGCTTGGCACCCTCGATCCGCTCGATCTCGTCGGCCAACCGGCGGGCCAGATCGTCACCCCGGGCGGAGATCCCCACGAGGACCAGGCCCCCGGCGCCCTTGTTCCGCTCCAGGATCTCGTGGGCGATCCGGGTCACCGCTCGGTGGATCTCGCCTGCATCCAGGAGGCGCCCCTGGGCCATCATCAACGAACGCCCAACCGCGGCGGCGGCTGGGCGCACCTTTCAAGCAGCATCCTCTGGCTCCCTTCCCGGCCTCACGGGACCGGACTTAAAGGGGAAGGTCCGTCACGCAGGATACACGCTGGAGGCGGCACCCACCGGAGGGCCACGTGGATCTCGGCCCGGACCTCTTCCTCATCTGGCTCCTCGTCATCGTCTTCCTGCAGGCCAGCGGAGCGATCCTCTACCTGGGCATCGGCCGCCCGGCCGGACGCGCCCTGTCGCCGGGGCAGGCGGGGGCCGCCCCTTCCGCCTCCCCCCGTCCTACCCCGGCTGAGCCGTAGACGGAAGGCACCAGTCGGGCTTGAAAGCCCTACACTGTGGAGGTCACGACCGGGAAGGCAGAGGCATGCCAAGCTTCGGACCTGAGTGGATCGTCGTCCTCGCGGTGATCGTGCTGCTGTTCGGTGCCAAGAAGCTCCCCGAGCTCGCCCGCTCCCTCGGCCGCTCATCAAGCGAGTTCAAGAGAGGCATGAAGGACGGCTCCGCCGGCGCCGACGAGTCGGCGTCTTCCGAACCGGCGGCGGGGACCACCACCGAGGACAAGGCCGAGAACCCCTCCGAGTAGCTCCGGCCCCCCGGCGATGTCTCCAGCCAGGCCCGGAGGGCGGAGATTCCTCAATCGCGTAAGCAGAACGCCTCCGCCGCGTGTTCATGAGGGGGAATGAAGAGCGGCATCCAGCCCGGGACCGATCTCGGAACCTCATCTGCGCGCAGGCCGGTCGACTTCGAGAGCTTGTTCGGCGAGCACCGCGCCGGACTGTTCAAGGCACTGTGGCTGGTGACACGGGATCGTCACGAGGCCGAGGAGCTCACGCAGGAAGCTTTCCTGAAGGTCTGGGAACGCTGGGACCGCGTCCGGGAGATCGAGGACCCGGCCGGCTATCTGTACCGGACCGGCATGAACCTGTTCCGGAACCGGCGCCGCAGGGCGCTGCTCGCCGTCAAGCGCGCCGTGCACCTGGTCCCTACTGACGAGACGTTCCGTGCCGTCGAGGAGCGAGATGGGGTCGTGCGGGCGCTCGGCGGCCTGACGCCATCACAACGGTCGGCACTCGTCATGACCGATCTGCTTCAGATGACCTCAGAGGAGGCCGGACGGGCCATGGGTGTCCGCGCGTCAACGGTTCGCGTGCTCGCGGGGCGGGCCCGGGCCGTGCTCCGCGAACGGATGGGAGAACGAGATGGCTGACCTTCACGACCTGCTGGAGAGGGCGACGGACCACGCCCCCGAACCCGGCTTCACCTTCCTCGAACTCGGACGCCGTCGTGACCGGCGTCACCGCGCGAAGCGGATCGAGGCCGCAACCATCGGCCTCGTCGTCGCGATGCTCGTGCTCGGCGGCACGTTGTTCGCGCTCCGCGAGCGCGCGACGACGCGTCCGGGGAGCGGGGGCGTGGAAGGGACATCCACGTCCATCAACCTGCCGCCGGCGACGCAGGCGCCGCTCGTGGTGGGGTCAGGGCAGTACGACTACCGGCGCGTTCACCTGGTGGGCGGCTGTCCAGCAGGGCAGGAGCACTACTGCGGAGGATACGACGTCGAGCTCGCGGCTTCGCTCTGGTGGTCGAGTGAGGACAGCTCCGGCCGGATCGCGGCCGACGCGGTGAGGAACTATGGGATCGACGAGGGGAAGTTCGGGCCCGGGGAGTTCCCGAACCCGAACGGGATCGACGTGTCGGGCTTCCCCACAGGTACGCAGGAGCTGAGCGATTTCCTCCTCGCACGCAGCCAACCCGATGGCGAGTCCCCGGCTCCGCTCGTCACTCCCCCGCCGAACGGCGCGCCGCAGGACGGACGGATGTGGCGGGCCATCACGGACCTGCTGGAGGATCCGCACGTGACGCCCACGGTTCGCGCAGCGCTCCTCGACGTGGCAGCTGGGCTGCAGGGCGCTCGGGTCACGACCGACGGCGTGGATCCCGTGGGTCGGCCCGCGATCGTGATCTCGTTTGGCAACTGGGGCGGGGAGCTGATCGAACGGCTATTCGTCGACCCCGTGAACCACGAGCTCCTCGCGATGACGACGACCTCAGAGATCAGCGACGAGCCCTTCCGCTACTACGTCGTGGAGGTCGCGGGGGTGGCGCGCTCGCTGCAGAGCGTCCCCGAAACGAGCTCCATCCCCGCCCCACTTCGCGACGTCCCGAGGACGCCGACCAGCGGGAAGCTCCAACCGAGCCCGGTCGCGGTCGGTAGCAGCTAGGAGCGACCGGGTCTCTGGGCCTCGCCCTGGCCCGGCTGCTCCACCACCTCGCGCGCGATACGTCCGAGGATACCGTTCACGAACCGGCCGGAGTCCTCCGTGGACAGCTCCTTCGCCGCCTCGACCGCCTCGTCGATGGCCACGGCCGTCGGGGTGTCCGTCCGGTGGAGCAGCTCGAAGCAGGAGATCCGAAGGATGGTTCGGTCCAGGGCCGCCATCCGCTCGACGGTCCACCCCTCCGCGTACCGCCCGAGCAGGGCGTCGAGCTCGCCCCGGTGCGCGGCCGTCCCCTCCACCAACTCCCGGGCGAACCGCGGGACATCCCGGCCGGCCACCTCCCAGTCCTCGATCACGGACCGAGGGTCCTGGCCCGTCACGTCGGCCTGGAACAGGATGTCGAGGGCCTGGCGCCGGGCCTGCCTCCGCCAGGTCACGGCCGCTCACTTCACCCGCTCGATGTACTGGCCGGTGCGGGTATCGACCTTGATCTTCTCGCCCTCCCCGACGAACAGCGGTACCCGCACCACGTGGCCGGTGTTCAAGGTCGCCGGCTTCATCACGTTCGTGCGAGTGTCGCCCCGCACCGCGCCCTGGGTCTCGGTCACGGTCAGCACCACGGAGGCCGGCAACTCGACGGCGATGGGGGTCCCCTCGTGCATGGCGACCGAGGCCGTGCTTCCCTCGGCCACGAAGCCCGCCATGGGACCCACGACGTTCGAGGGCACTCCGATCTGCTCGTACGTCTCCATGTCCATGAACACGAAGTCGTCGTCGCCGCGGTACAGGTACTGCATGTCCTTGCGCTCCACGATGGCAAGGCCGACCTTCACGCCGGCGTTGAAGGTCCGCTCCACCACCGCCCCGGTCTTCACGTTTCGGAGCTTGGTCCGAACGAACGCGCCGCCCTTGCCCGGTTTCACGTGTTGGAACTCGACCACCTGGAACAGCGTTCCGTCCAGGTCGAGCGTCATCCCGTTCTTCAGGTCGTTGGTGGAAACGCTCACCGGTGCTCCTTCGCCAGCGATCCGGGGCGACCAGTCTAGGGGCCGGCCGCGGCCGGCATCACACCACGATGAGCTCCCTGGCCGACCGGGGGAGGGCCCGGCCGCCACCCTCCGTCACCTCGACCATGTCCTCGATGCGCACGCCCCCCAGCCCGGGGAGGTACACGCCCGGCTCCACGGTGACAACGGCCCCGGCCGGCACGACCTCCTCGGTCCCGCGGCGGAGGCGCGGCCCTTCGTGGATCTCGAGTCCCACGCCGTGTCCCAACCCGTGGGGGAAGGCGCCCCCGTACCCCGCCTCCTCGATCACCTCGCGGGCTGCCCGGTCCACGTCCGCGGCCGCAGCGCCGCCCCGCACGGCGTCGATCCCGGCCCGCTGAGCTCGAAGGACCAGGTCGTGAACGTCCCTCAGCGCGGCCGGCGGCTCCCCGAACGCCACGGTCCGGGTCATGTCCGCGTGGTAGCCCTCCACCAGGGCCCCGAAGTCCATCTTCACTACGTCGCCGGGACGAATCGGCCGGGCCACGGGCTCGTGATGAGGCTCCGCCGCGTTCTCTCCGAAGGCCACGATGGTCTCGAAGGCCGGACCGTCGGCCCCCAGGCGACGCATCTCGACGTCAAGCTGGAAGGCCAGCTCCCGCTCGGTCACGCCCTCCCGAATCATGCTCAAGCCGGCCCGGAACGTTTCGTCGGTGACCTCCTGGGCCCGGTCCAGCAGCCGGAGCTCCTCGGGATCCTTCACCCACCGCATGCGCTCGACCTCCTCGCCCACCGGCATCAGCTCGACGCCGGTCAGCCGCTCCTCGAGCTCCTGGTGGAACCGGTAGGTGACGCCCCCGGCCTCGAACCCGAGCCGCGCCACCCGCAGTCTCGTGCACGTTTCCGGAAGCACCAGGGGGAACCCGTCGAGGTAGGTCACGCGCTCCGCGTCGGGGACCTCGCGGCGGGCCTGCTCGGTGTACCGGCCGTCGGTGAAGAACGCCGCGTCGTTCGCGGTCACCACGACCTGGCCGTTCGAGCCGGTGAACCCGGTGAGGTACCGAACGTTCGGCAACCGAGTGACGAGCAGCGCGTCGATCCCGAGCTCGGGCAGTCGCGCGGCCAGCCGCTTCCGTCTCAGGCCGTGATCCACGCCAGGGCCTCCAGCGCCAAGTGGTAACCGCCCGCTCCCGCTCCGGCGATCGTGACCCGGCAGACGGGCGCGATCACGGAATGCCGCCGGAACTCCTCGCGCGCGTAGATGTTCGTCATGTGGACCTCGATGACCGGTGCGCCGCAAGCTTCCACGGCGTCTCGGAGCGCGTACGAATAGTGGGAAAGGGCCCCCGGGTTGACCACGACTGCCTCGAATCCCTCCCCCGCCGCCGCGCCCATCCACCCCACCAGGTCGCCCGCGTGGTCGGACTGTCGCCACTCGACCTCGTGCCCGAGGGCTCGGGAGCGGCCTTCGACCTCTTCCATGATCTGCCCGAGGGTCTGCGTCCCGTACAGGCCGGGGTCCCGCGTCCCGAGCGAGCCGAGGTTGGGGCCGAACAGGAACAGCACCTTCATGCGTTCGTCTCCCGCACCCTCATGCCGCTCCCATCTCCTTCAGGGTCGTCGCCACGACATGCTCCTGGATGCCCCCAACGACGGTTGGCCGTCCTACGTCTTCCAGGAGCACGAACCGGATCCCCCCCCGGTACTTCTTGTCCATCCGCATGGCCGAAAGGATCCGTTCGCCCTCCGGGAGGCCCCCGCCGGGCTCGAGCCCGAGCGAGGTCAGCAGCCGGACGTGAAGGGCGACCAGGCCGGCGGGAGCCACCTCCAGGGCCTCCGCCAGGCGAGCCGCGAACACCATCCCCACCGCGATGGCCTCGCCGTGGGATCGCCCTTCGAACTCGTCGAGCCGTTCCAGGGCATGGCCCAGGGTGTGGCCGTAGTTCAGGAACAGCCGCTCGCCCGCGTCTCGCTCGTCGGACGCCACCACCCTGGCCTTGGCCACCACACACCGGGCCACCAGATCCTCCATGACGCCGGGGTCGCGAGCCAGCACGACGTCGAGTCGCCCCTCCAGCAGCTCCAGCATGGGAGGGTCCAGCGTGAGCGCGTACTTCGCCACCTCGGCCAGGCCCGAGCGGAACTCCTGCTCTGCGAGCGTGGCGAGCGTGGCGACGTCGGCCAGCACCGCAGCCGGCTGATGGAACGCGCCCACCAGGTTCTTGCCCTCCGGCAGGTTCACGGCGGTCTTCCCGCCGATAGCCGCATCGACCTGAGCGGTGAGGGTGGTGGGCACGGCCACGAACGGGACACCCCGCATGTACGTGGCGGCCACGAACCCCGCGAGGTCGCCCACGGCCCCGCCGCCCAGGCCCACCACCACGTCGTCGCGGTGGGCCTCCTGCATGGCCAGCTGGCGCTGGAGGGCGGTCATCGTCTGGAGCGACTTGGCCTCCTCGCCCTCGGGGACACCGAGGTGCACGACCCCCAGCCCCCGAGGGGCGAGACCTCCGGCCAGGAGGTCCAGGTACAGGCCGGCCACCCGGTGGTCCGCCACCACGAAGGCTTTCTCCGCGCCGGGCAGCCCCGGAAGGTGCGTCCCAGCCTCCTCCAGCACACCCGAGCCGATTACCGCTTCGTACGGCCGGCCCGGAACGGCCACCGTCACCCGGACCACCGGGTGAGCTCCTTCTCGATGCCCTCGGCGACCTCCTGGGGGGGGCCGCTCGCGTCCACCACGTGAGCGGCGAACTCCCGGTAGAGCGGCTCCCGGTCCCGGAACAGCCGCTCCAGGTCGGCCTCCTCGTGGATGAGGGGCCGGTCGGTCGCCGGCACCACCCGTCGCTTCAGCACGTCCAGGGAGACCGACAGGAAGACCACGTCGCCGGTAGCACGGAGCGTGACCCGGTTCGCGGGCTCCAGGACCACGCCGCCCCCGCACGACACGACCGACGGGTCGCGGGCCCCGACCACGGTGAGGGCCGAGGCTTCCAGCTCGCGGAACCGCGCCTCCCCGTCCTCGGCGAAGATCTCCGACACGGACTTCCCCGCGGCCCGTTCGATCTCCGAATCGAGCTCCACGAAGGACACGCCGAGCCGACGGGCGAGCTCCGGTCCCACGGTCGACTTGCCCGAACCGGGCATACCCACGAGGAACACGATCATGGCAGGGACGCCAGGTAGCTCTGGACGTTTCGCGTGGTCTCGGGGAGCGAATCGCCCCCGAACTTCTCCAGGACCGCGTGGGCCAGGACGAAGGCCGTGGCGGCCTCGCCCACCACCCCGCCGGCGGGGACCGAGCAGACGTCGGTCCGTTGCTTGATGGCGACGGCGGGTGCTCCCGTGGCCAGGTCGACCGTGGAGAGCGGCCTGGGCACCGTGGAGATGGGCTTCATGGCGGCCCGGACCCGGATGGGCTGCCCGGTGCTCATGCCACCCTCGATCCCGCCCGCCCGGGCCGTCTTCCGGGAGAGCCTCCCCCCTATTGTCACGATCTCGTCGTGGGCCTTCGATCCCGGCCGGGCCGCGGAAGCGAACCCGTCCCCCACCTCCACCCCCTTCACGGACTGGATGCTCATGAGGGCGAGCGCGAGGCGCGCGTCGAGCTTCCGGTCGTGATGGACGTGGGAGCCGAGGCCCGGCGGGCACCCGTACGCGATCACCTCGAACACGCCGCCCAGCGTGTCGCGGCCTCGCTGGGCGGCGTCGACCTCCGCCACCATCCGGGCGGATGTCGCCTCGTCCAGACAGCGGACGGGCGAGGCATCCACGGCCTCCTGGTCCTCCGGCATGGGCGGCCTGCCCCGCGCGGCCACCTTCCCGATCCGGACCACATGGGAGACCACGCGGATGCCGAGCTCCGAAAGCAGGGCCTTGCAGAAGCATCCCAGGGCCACCCGGGCCACGGTCTCCCTGGCACTGGCTCGCTCCAGGACGTTTCGGACGTCGTCGAAGCCGTACTTCAGGACCCCGGGGAGGTCGGCGTGCCCCGGGCGGGGGCGGGTGAGCTTCTCCGAGGGGTCGGGCTCCCCCTCCACCGCCATGAGGTCCTTGTACTTCTCATCCCACTCTGCGTTGTCGATCGTGACGGCGATGGGGCTTCCCAGGGTGCGGCCGTGGCGGACCCCGGCCAGGATCTCGAACCGGTCCCCTTCGAGCTTCTGCCGGCCGCTGCGGCCGTAGCCGTGGCGGCGCCGGGCCAGCTCGCCGGCCACCTCCTTCGGCGTGACGGGAACGCCGGCGGGGAGCCCTTCCAGGATCGCGACGAGGGCCTTGCCGTGCGATTCACCCGCCGTGAGCAGCCGCAACATGGCCCTCATGATAGGTGACGAGGTGAGCGCTCCCGCGCCGGGCCTCCGATGCGGGAGCTGATCGCGAATGGCGGAGGGCGGTCCCGGAGCCGGGACCGCCCTCCAACCGGCGACCGCTCCCCCCGTGCGCGGATCGCCGGAGCCCTTACTTGGGCGCGATCGTGCAGAGCGTGAACCCCTCGTCGCCGAACACGAACCGCGCGCACTCACCGCTGATGGATATCAGCCGGAAGTTGTCGTCGAACGTCTCGCCCACCGAGACCGTGAACACGTCGCCGTCCACCTCCACCTGGGCCTTCGTGCCGCCCGCGAAGATGTCGAGCAACACGACGGTGTGCCCGCCCACCGTAGTGCTCGATCCGCCGCCGGGCGCCGTCGGCGTGGGACTCGGGCTGACCCCGGGCGGAGGGCTGACCCCGGGCGGAGGGCTGACTCCGGGTGGGGGGCTGACTCCGGGTGGGGGGCTGACCCCGGGTGGGGGGCTGACGCCGCCGCCCGGGGGCCCGGTCTGGAGCGCCGGCGGGATCGAGAACGGATCCCTGGCTCCGGCCAGGACCATGGGCGGCAGCGTCTGGCGGGGCGTGGGGGTGGCCGTGGCCGTGGGCGCAGGGGCGGGGGTCCCGGGCTCGACCGTTATCGGCTGGGCCTCCTCTCCCCCACCTCCTCGCAGCACCGAAAGCAGCACGAGGACGACGATCGCGGCCCCGGCGACACCGCCGAGGATCATCACCGCGCGTCGGTCACGGGGGGAGAGGGCCATCGTCTAGGCTCCGGCGATCGTCTCAGTCGGCCCGGGCTGAGATCCGGGGCCGGCGCTCGTGTCGGTGGTATAGAAGTCCACGGAGAGCTGCATGCTGAGGTTGACCGCTCCGGTCGCGGTGATGGGGGTCGCGCCGCCAGGGCTGACGGAGATGCTGAGGACCTTGGCCGCCCGGGGCAGCGTCTCCAGCCGGAACAGGAACTCGTCCAGCGCGAAGTATCCGCCGGTGACCGAGATGCTGGCCGGGACGGTGGAGAACTGCCCCGACGCGTCCGCGATGGGGTTCTGCGGCGAGACCGTCAGGAAGTCCACGGCCGATCCGTCGGCGGCCTGCGTCAGGAGCCGCAGGAGGGCCGGCAGGTCAACCGTGGGCGGGACCTGGTTGGCGAGCTGCGCGATCTGCCGCCTCACCTCGGGGGCCTGGG
>JBOGVG010000120.1:0-2727 GCA_050692435.1 Actinomycetota bacterium | reverse complement strand
ACTCGAACAGATCGCAGCCCCGGACCTTAAGCTTCTTGTCCTGCGCGGTCGTGCCGGTCAGGAGCCATTCGGAGCAGCCACGATCGCCGGCGACCCAGTGCCGGTCCTCGCCGTAGTGAACATCAGGCATGCCGGCGAAGCGGCTCTCGAGGCCCTCTCGCACCCGCTCCCGGCCTTCCAGCCTTCGTCCGCACGGATCGGGACCGCGAGGCATCTCCAGGACGCAGTCTTCGGTGAAGAAGGCCATCACCGCGTCGATGTCGTGCGCGTTGAAGGCCTCGAGCAACCGCCGCAGGGTCTCGACCGTCACCTTCGGGGTATCCCTCGTCACCGACTTCACCTCCGTCGTGGCGCGCTCACGGATCCGAGTTCTGCTGCCAGTCCCGTGATCGCCATCTGTGGTTCAGACCATGTGCGGCTGCGGACTCCGGCTCCACTTCCTGTCTGTAGCAGGTCTCCTTCGCACTTCGAGCGGACGTTGCCAATGGCCTTGATCCCGCCCGTTGGACGCGGCCAAGGACCGTTGGTTCCGGGGGGCCAGGAGACCCTGCCCCTGGGCGACGCGGGAGTGGGTGGCAGGCGGTGGAGGGGTCGACGACAACGTGGACACGGGCCCCGATCGGCCGTATAGGAGCCGATGCCACAACCGCTCACGCACCGCCCTGTGACACTCACGAGTTCGGCGGTGCAATTGAATGATGGGGAGCCCGGACCAAGGTGTCCGGGCTCCCTGTCCATCAATTTCGCTTCCTAGTAGGCAGTGAGGACGACCTTTAACGCGTTCGTCTTGGCGGCGTCCGCGAAGACCGAGTACGACTCAAGGATCTCGTCGCTCTTGAAATGGTGGGTGCCGAACGGCTGTGGGTCGAGGCGCCCCTCGGAGACCAGCTTGAGGAGCCTCGGCGTCGAATGTGTGTCGACCAGCCCGGTCGTGATGGTGACGTTCTTGATCCAAAGAGTCTCAAGGTGCAGGGTCGCGGGATGGCCATGGACCCCGATGTTGGCGACGCGGCCTCCCGGCCGCACAAGTTCCGTGCACAGTTCGAACGTCTCCGGGACTCCGACGGCTTCAATGGCGACGTCGGCCCCCAGCCCGTCCGTCAAGGCCTTCACCGCCTCGACCGGGTCGTGGGAGGCGTTGTTGATAATGACATCCGCACCGAAGGTGGACTGGGCACGTTCGAGACGAGAGTCTGCGATGTCGACGGCGATGACTTTGCTCGGGCCCAGGAACCGGGCCGTCATCATGGCGGCGAGGCCGACAGGGCCTGCGCCGACCACCACGACGACATCACCTGGGCGGACGTTGCCGTTGAGCACCCCTACCTCGAAACCGGTGGGGAGGATGTCGGCGATGAAGAGCACCTGCTCGTCGCTCAGCCCTTCTGGGACTGCGTACAGGCTGTTGTCAGCGAAGGGGACCCGTGCGAACTCCGCTTGCACGCCGTCGATGCGGTGCCCGAGGATCCACCCTCCACCGGAGATGCACTGTCCATACATTGCTTGTCGGCAGAAGAAGCAGCGTCCGCAGGCCGAGATACAGGAGACCAGCACGCGGTCTTCGGGCCGGAAGTTCTCGACCCCATCCCCTGTTGCTACCACCGTTCCGACCGCTTCGTGGCCCAAGGTGCGCCCCTCGTCCACCGTGGGGACGTCACCTTTCAGGATGTGTAGGTCGGTTCCGCAGATGGTGGTCGTGTCGATCTTGACAATGGCGTCGGTGGGCCGTTCGATCTTGGGGTCTGGTTTGGACTCCCAGTCTTTCTGCCCAGGTCCGTGGTAGACGAGAGCTTTCATATGAAGCACCTCCTCAGGCCAGCCCGCGTGTCCTACACCCAGTCTCCTTAGTGGTCAAGGCGGTCGCCGGACGAGCTGCTGCTCCGGAGCCGTCTCGACAGTCGCCCTCGATGCATGACGACGGTTCGGCGTGCTGCGTAGCTGACGGCCAGTCGTGCCGAATGCGCGCCCCCTATCGCCGGCTCAGAGCGATACCGGACGGGTGCCCGACGAGCATGCAGCGCACGGTCCCGGCATTACCGAGTGATTCGCTACCGTGCGGACGTGGGCGGCGAGGGTGTGCACTTCACTGTCGGGGCCGTTGTGGACAACTGCAACGGCGGGGGACATCTGTGGGTGGCGCCGGGAACGATCACTCTGGACGTAGGTCCTCTCACACGACGTGTGGCTGGCGTGGAGCGCGTAGTGCATCACGGTTCCGAAGTGGTTGTTTACGAAAGCCGTCTCATCCCGTTCTGGTTCAACACGCACGTGGTGTTGCACGACGAGACGCAGGGTGCCCTTGCGGCGGTCCCGCTGTGGCGCCGACGCCGCCTGCTCGCTGTCCTCCGGGGCGCCGGATTCGAGGTGAAGGTCCGGCGTACTTGGTTGGCGAGGGGTGACCGCGAGATCTGAATCGGGTGACCGGCAGTCAGGCGCGAAGGTGCCGTTCTCTCTCGGCTTCGGCGCGCTGACTCGGCACCCCGAAACCGCTCGGTATCGCTCGGCCGGGGTGCCCCCGATCGCCGGCTTGGGGACACGCACAGAACGACCCCCGTGCCCACGGTTCCCGAAGGGGCATAACCGGCGTTATACGGTTTCGGGGATCAAAGGCGCGGACTGGCGTCTCAACGGGCGGGTTCGGAAGGTGTGAGATGAACTCACAACTCTGAGCCCCGACGGCCGTCATCTCCGTGTGCAGAGTTGAACGCCACGTGCTCGGCCGTTGTC
>JBOGVG010000119.1:0-4142 GCA_050692435.1 Actinomycetota bacterium | reverse complement strand
GTGGGCGCGTTCATGCTCGGCCTGCTGTTCCAGGTCCTGACCATCGGGCTGTTCACGTTCTACCTGGTGGCCGACGGCCCTAGGGTGCGGCGCGCCGTGTGCTCGGTCCTTCCGCCCCGGCGCCAGCGCGAGATCCTGGACGCCTGGGAGATCGCGATCGACAAGACCGGTGGATTCCTGTATTCGCGCCTGCTGCTCGCCGCGATCTCGGCATTCTTCGCCTTCATCGCGCTGATGCTCCTTGGGGTGCCCTTCGCCCTTCCGTTGGCACTGTGGATGGGTCTCGTTTCGCAGTTCATCCCCGTGGTCGGGACGTACATCGGCGCCGCGGTCCCGCTCCTCGTGGTGTTGCTGTCCGACCCGTGGTCCGCGCTCATCTTCCTCATCTACGTGGTCGTGTACCAGCAGATCGAGAACTACCTACTGAGCCCTCGGATCACCGCCCGGACCATGCAGCTGCATCCGGCGGTGGCCTTCTTCGCCGCGCTTGCCGGTGCCGCGATCTCCGGGATCCTGGGGGCCTTCATGGCGCTTCCCGCGGCCGCCGTCATCCAGGCCACCGTGTCGAGCTATCTGACCCGCCACGAGGTCGTCGAGACCAGGCTCACGATGAAGCCCGACGCGGACGTGCCTTCTGAGATCGGGGTGAGCCGACGACCCTCCCTCCTCTCCTGGATCAGGCGACGGGGAGGTCCGTCGAACCCCTGAGCACTCGCCCTGTGAACCCGACCCTAATCACGCTCGTCCCCCACACGCACTGGGACCGGGAGTGGTACGCGCCGTTCGATGAGTTCCGCAAGCGCCTTGTGGGGATGATGGACACGCTGATCGAGTTGGGAAACGCCGGGTTCCCACACTTCCACCTCGACGGACAGACCGCGATGATCGACGACTACCTCGCCGTCCGCCCGGAACGTGAGGCCGACATCCGGCGCCTGGCCGAGGACGGACGGCTCTCCGCGGGGCCGTGGGTAACCCAGATGGACGAGTTCCTCGTCTCCGGCGAGTCGCACATCCGCAACCTGGAGCGAGGGCTGGCACGCGCGGGAGCGCTCGGCCGTGCGCTCAGGGTGGGATACCTGCCCGATCAGTTCGGCCACGTCGGACAGATGCCGCAGATCCTGGCCCACGAAGGGATCGACCGGGCGGTGGTGTGGCGTGGAGTGCCGAAGGAGATCGATCGAACCCAGTTCTGGTGGGAGGCCCCAGACGGGAGCCGCGTGCTCACCGAATATCTCGCGTTTGGGTATTCGCTCGGTTGGGACATCGAGCAGCAACAGGATCCCGAGGAGTTGGCGGCTTCCTTGCGACGCAAGGCCGAGCACGTGGCACCGTTCCTGGCGTCCGAGCGGATGCTCATCACCGTTGGCGCCGATCACACGGGGCCGGACGCCACGCTCCCGGAGCGGCTGGCCATCGCGGATGAGCACCTTCCGGGGATGACGGTTCGGATCGGCTCCCTCTCCGATCACCTGGACGCTCCCGCGGACGACGGTTTGCCCTCGTGGCGGGACGAGCTCCGCTCGTCGGCACGCGCGCACCTCCTCCCGAACGTGTACTCGGCCCGCACGCATCAGAAGCGCGAGCGCGGCAGGGTGGAGGCGCTGATCGAGCGGTATGCAGAGCCGCTCGCGGCCCTGGTCCCGGGGTTCGACTGGCCGGCCGGGGAGTTGGATCGGGCGTGGACATTGTTGCTGTGGAACGGGGCGCACGACTCGGTCTGCGGATGTTCGCACGACCAGGTGGCCCGCGATGTGGATGCACGTTACGCGGAGGCGGGGGCCATCGGGGAGGCGATCATCGCACGGGCGCTCGAGGGGCTCGGGTCGGCCATGGCCGAATCCGGGACCCTGCGGTTCAACCCGTCGCCGTTCGATCGGGAGGGCATCCCCGGCCTTGGATGGCGAGTGGACGCCGACGTCGCGGCTTCGCCCGAGACGGCCGCCCCACAAGAGAAAGACGGATGGGTGACGTGCGGCGGCATCGCCTTCGCCCTGCGAGACGAGCCCGACGTCGGCGACCTCTACAACTTCTGCTTCGAGGAAGAGGGCCGACCCGCCCGGAGCCCTCGGTGGTCGGTCACCGCCGAGGGCGACGAGGTACAGGCCCACTTCGACGAGGGCCTCTCCGTTCGGATGCATGTCGCCCGGAGGAAGGGAGAGTCGTTCGTCCGGCTGTCGGGGGAGATCGACAACCGGAGGCCGAGCCATCGCCTCCGGATCCACATCCGACTGGCCGAGCCTGCGACGGGGTCCCTGGCCGGGTCGCCGTTCCAACTGGTCGAGCGGGGGCTCGTCTCGGAGGGCGGCGAGCTGGAAGCTCCCTCGCCCACGTGGCCTGCCCGCCACGTCGTCCTGGCCGGCGAGATCGCCGCGCTGCACGAGGGGGTCTTCGAGTATGAGGTCACGGAGGGTGAGATGGCGATCACGCTGCTGCGATGCGTGGGGACGATCAGCAGACAGCACCTGGCCACGCGCCCGTTCGCGGCCGGGCCCGACGTGGCGACCCCCGACGCCCAGATGCTCGGGCCGACGACGTTCGAGCTCGCGCTTCAGGCCGGCGCGAGGAGCTCCGGGCTCATGGCGGATTGGGAGCGCTTCGCCCTTCCCATACGCGGGGTGCCGACGGCGGGGACGGGCACGCTGCCGTCGAGCGGCTCGCTCCTCTCCGTCGAGGGCGACGCTGTGCTGTCGAACGTCCGTCGGAAGGACGGAGTCCTCCAGGTCCGCCTGTGGAACCCGTCCCTCGAGCGCCCGGCGAACGTGCGGGTGGCCGGGGAGCCGGCGGCGATCGGACCTGCGAAGATCGCGACCATCGAGGCTCGGTAGGCTCGCCGCGGTGGAACAGGACCTCGACGCGATCATCGTGGGAGGCGGGGCCATGGGGACGGCCACCGCCCGCTCCCTCACCGAGCGTGGGCGGCGTGTCCTGCTCTTGGAGCAGTTCGAGATCGGTCATGCGAAAGGCAGCTCGGGCGGTCCCACCCGCATCTTCCGGCTCTCCTACCACCACCCGGACTATGTGCGCATGGCCCGACTCGCCCTCGCGGAGTGGCGGGACCTGGAAGCCAGGGCCGGCGAGAGGCTCCTGATCACGACGGGCGGCCTCGACGTGGGAGGCGGCGGCAGGGAGACGGCGAGCGCGCTCGAGGCCGCGGGTGAACACGTCGAGTACGTGAAGCCGGAGGCGGTGCGGGAGCGGTGGCCGGCTCTCCGGCTCGAGCCCGACGCGGAGATCTTCCTTCAGGAGGACGGGGGCGTGTGCATGGCGGAGCGCACGGTGAGGGCCCAGTCCCGCCTGGCGGCTGAGGGCGGGGCAACGATCCTTCATCGCACCAAGGTCGAACGGGTCACGGCCCACGGTGATGGGGTCGAGGTGAACACGGAGGGCTCGACGTATCGGGCGCCGGTCGCAGTCGTCGCCGCCGGGCCGTGGGCCGGCCGACTCTTGGCGGACGCCGGTCTCCCCATTGCCCTGGCCCCGAGCTTCGAGCAGGTGACCTACTTCGCCTTGAACGAGCCCTCGCCTCTGCCGACGCTCATCGATTGGACTGTGGACCGAGTCCAAACCCCGTACGTCGTTCCCAACCCGGAGGAGCCCGGCCACTTCAAGGTGTCCGTGCACAAGTCGGGGCCCGTCGTGGACCCGGACGAGCGTTCCTTCGACCCGGATCCAGATCGCGTGGCGAGGGTCATCGACTACACGCGAACGCGCTTCGCGCAGCACCGGCCGACCGGGGCGACCGACACGTGCCTGTACACCAACACCCCGGACGAGGACTTCGTGCTGGACCGACAGGGACCGATCGTCATCGGCTCACCGTGCAGCGGCCACGGATTCAAGTTCACGCCGCTTGTCGGACGGATCCTGGCCGACCTCGCCACGGGCGATCGTCCGTCGATCCCCCTCGATCGGTTCGCCTCGACCAGGCCGGCGTTCGCCCGGTAGCGCTACCAGGTGGTCCCGGTGTGCAACCGTCGGATCTGGAATGCCATCGCGATCTCGGTAATGCCGCGGAGCAAAGCAGCGAACCCCACCCAGATCAGGATCAGCGCCGCCCTGGCCGGGAAGAGCTGTTGCGATGCCCAGAACCCCAGCAGGAGTTCGAGGATCCCCGTGACCAGGCCGAGCCACCAGAACTC
>JBOGVG010000118.1:0-3391 GCA_050692435.1 Actinomycetota bacterium | reverse complement strand
GGCGAGTCAGGGCCGTGATTCGATAGGCCGAACACCGAGGAAGCGGAGGCGAGCACATGGCCGAGGAGGAAGAAGCCCTGAAGACCGCGTTCCACGACGTGATCGTGGCCGCCGGCGGCACGCACGTTGCCGACGGCGGGTGGATGTGGACGGAGAACTTCGGCAACGTACGGGAGGAATACGACGCCGTGCGGGACGACGTCGCCGTGTGGGACGTTTCGCCGTTGAACAAGTGGGACTTCCGGGGGGCGGACGCGCTCCAGGCGGCCCGCCGAGTCCATTCCAACGACATCCTGGGCCTCGACGTGGGGCAGGTTCGGTATGGCGCGTTCCTCGACGAGGATGGACTGATGGTCGACGACGGCACGGTGTTCAAGGTGGCGAAGGACCACGCCTGGGTCATGACCAACGGGAAGGACCACGACGAGTACTTCAAGGAGGCACTGAAGGGACTGGGGGTGGAGTTCGAGTGGATCGCACCCCGGATGCCGCATCTCGGGGTCCTCGGACCTCGGTCTCGAGACGTCGTGCAGGAGTTGACCGAGACAGACATCAGCGGCCTGGGGTACTTCCGGTTCATCCCACAGCCGGTCCAGGTGGGTGGGGTCCCCGTGTACCTGTCCCGTACGGGCTTCGGGGGCGAGCTCGGGTACGAGCTGTTCCTCACGGACCCGGCGAACGCCGAGGACCTGTGGGACGTCATGGTGAACAAGGCGGGGATCACGCCGTTCGGGGCTGACGCCATCGAGATCCTTCGCATCGAGGCCGGCCTGATCGTCACGGATTACGACTACGAGGCGCACGAGCGATCTCCCTTCGACTTCAACTTCGACCCGTTCGTCAAGCTCGATGCGCCGGGAGAGCCGCTAGGCCGAGACACGCTTGAGGACCTGGCGAAGGCCCCACCGAACCGGTTGGTGACCCTCCGGTACGAGGCGGAAGCGCTCCCCGAGTACGGCGCCGCGGTGACGAACGAGGGTGAGCAGGTGGGGGTGCTCACCAGCCCCACGGACAGCCCGAGGTACGGCAAGATCGGGATCGCCGTCCTCCGATCCGACCAGGCGAACCTGGGGAACGCCGTGGAGGTGGTGGTGGGGGAGTCGAGGGTCCCGGCGACCGTCGACGTCCTGCCCCTCTACGACCCGCAGAAGACCCGGCCTCGCAGCTGATCCGTCCGGTTCGTTCGCCCACATCGCCCCTCCGGTGCGATAGGCTGCCTGGAATCACAGGCGTGTGATTTCGAGCCGGGAGGTCGAGTCATGCCGTTGCACACGTGCGCGCCACCCATGCACACGGAGCCTCAAGCGCAGAGCTTGTGGTCCTGTCCCGAGTGCGGGGCGCTCTGGGAGGCGGCCCCCGCGGGGGGAGGGATCTTCGATTTCGACCGCAATGATGTGGTCAGCCGGGCCGCGTGGATCCGGGTGGAGGGAGGGTCGCTGCTCGCCGGCTAATAGAGGCCGACGGTGCGTCCGTCGCGGTCGATATCGATGTTCGTGAAGGCCGGAGTCCGCCCCAATCCTGGCATCCGCTGCATGTCGCCGCACAGCACCACCACGAAGCCGGCGCCGGCCGAGGGGACAATACCTCGGACCGGCAGTCGCCACCCCTTCGGCCGGTTCAGGGCGGTGGGGTCGTGCGACAGGGAGAGCTGGGTCTTGGCCATGCAGACGGGATACTGCCCGAATCCCAGCGAATCCATACGGGCGATGTCCCTCTCGGCCTGCGGCAGATAGTCCACTCCGTCGGCGCCGTACAGTCGCGTGGCGATGGCCTCGACCTGTTCCTTGATCGGCGCGCCCGGCGGTGTGAGCTGAGAGAAGGCGCTCGGCCGCTCGCACGCCTCCACGACGGCCCGGGCCAGGTCAACGGCTCCCTCGCCTCCGCGGGTGAACCCGTCGTTCACCACGACCCGCTCCGCGCCCAGCTGGGTGGCAAGATCGTCGACCAGGGCCACCTCCCCATCGGTGTCGGTGGGGAACCGGTTGATGGCCACGACGCACGGCAGGCCGTACGCCTTGACGATGTTGATGTGCGCCGCCAGGTTCTCCGAACCTCGGCGAAGGGTACCCAGGTCCTCGGTGCCGAGCTCCTCGAAGGCCATGCCGCCGTGGGACTTCAGCGCCCGAACGGTGGCGACGAGCACGGCGGCATTGGGGACGAAGCCGCCGAACCGGCACACGATGTCGGCGAACTTCTGGAACCCGAGGTCGCTGGCGAAACCGCCCTCCGTGACGACGTAATCGGCGAGCTTGAGGGCGATCCGATCCTCGACGATCGAGTTGTTCGCATGGGCCACGTTCCCGAACGGCCCGGCGTGGATCAGCACTGGCTGCCCCTCGAGCGTCTGCACCAGGTTGGGCTTGATTGCATCCTTCATCACCACCGCCATCGCCCCCGCGACCTTGAGGTCCTCGGCGGTGACCGGCTTGCCCTCGACGGTGTCTCCGACCACGATCCGACCGAGGCGGGTCCGGAGGTCCTGGAGATCGGACGCCAGCGCGAGCACGGCCATGATCTCCGACGCCGCCGTGATGACGAAGGAGTTCTCGCGAGGAACGCCGTGCGCCTTGCCGCCGAGCCCGACCACCGTGTACCGGAGCTCACGATCGTTCACGTCGAGGGTCCTCGGCCAGGTGATGGTCCCCGGGTCGATCCCGAGCGCGTTCCCGAAGTAGATCGACGCGTCGAGGGCGGCGCACAGCAGGTTGTGCGCTGCGGTGACGGCGTGGAAGTCGCCGTTGAAGTGGAGGTTGATGTCCTCCATCGGCACCACCTGGGCGTAGCCCCCGCCCGTGCCGCCGCCCTTGATGCCGAACACCGGGCCCATCGAAGGCTCGCGTAGGCAGAGGACGACCCTCTGACCGATCTTCCCCAGCCCTTGGGTGAGCGAGATCGAGGTGGTGGTCTTTCCTTCACCGGCCTTCGTCGGAGTGATGGCCGTGGTCACCACGAGCTTCCCGTCGGGCCGGCCGGACAGCCGCTCCATCGCCGAGAGGGAAACCTTCGCACGATGACGGCCGAAGGGCTCGAGCTCGCCCTCCTCGATACCCGCCGCAGAGGCGATCTCGGCGATGGGCCGCAGGGAGGCCCCTTGCGCGATCTCGAGCCCGCTCTTCATCGATCCGACGGCCTCCATTTGACCGGTCGTTCAAATGTCATGAGGATACCCTGCGGTCGGCCTGAGCCGCCCGAGTCGCATAATGGGTCCCGTGGGCCAGCCCATCCCCCTGCGTCGGAACGTCACCCAGGCCAGGGTGCTGGCCGTCCGTGACGGCGCGGCGCACGAGCTGGCCGATCGCCTGGCCACCGAGGAGCCCATGGAGATCCGGGCCCAGGGTCCGGGGCAGGACGCCGTGTCGGTCGCGGTCACGATGCGGACCCCGGGCGCCGA
>JBOGVG010000117.1:0-9523 GCA_050692435.1 Actinomycetota bacterium | reverse complement strand
TGGATGTACCGCTCGGGTAAGATCGGGGGCACAGGGAGAATCCAGGGAGTCTCCATACCGATCTCCACCCTCCTGATGGTTCAGCCTGGGGCGGAGCGGCGTGGCCTCGGGACGAGCCTATCTGCACTCTCACCCGGACCCGACCCACTCCCGGGCGCTCACCCACACGCGCTGACCTACCGCTTTGTGGTGCGAGCGCTGTCCCCTCGGCCTCAGCGACGATAGATTGGAGACAGAAAGGTCCTCCGTGACTCCACATGTGCGGTGACTCGACATCTTCTCCCCTCTCTTCCGCCACGTCACGCTGCGGTCGGCGATGTCAGGGCTCCAGGATTTTCACGTAGATGGCGCAGGGGTTCCCCGGCTCCCAGCCGGGGAACGGGTCGATCGACTCGAGGAGCTCGAAGCCGCGCTTCTCGTAGAAGAGCCGCGTAGCTGCGTAATCGGCCGACGGGACGCTCGTGTCGAGGGTCTTGACCTCCAAGAGGCGGGCACCAGCTGTCCTGGCGCGTTCGTGTACGTGTGCCATCAGGGCGGTGCCGATGCCCCGTTGTTGGACCCGTTGAGCTGCGGCCAACCATCGAATCTCAACGATCGAGGGCGACTTACGCCTCGAGACCACGAAACCAACGACCTGGTTGCTGATCACAGCGATGGCTACGTCGTCTCTCTCGAGGTCGCGCCGGAGCTCGACCACCCCGCTCGGAGTGAACGAGTCGGGTAGACCTTCGGCGATCGTGACGCACCGCATCACGTCCTCCGGCGCGGCGGGGCGGACGTGATACTCCTGCGTGTTCGGCTGCAATCTGAGTCCTTCCCTGTTCGCTCCACTCGGTCGCTGCGGCTTGCCGAAAGGGGCCCAGCATCACAACATGCTCTCACGCGACCCGACCCCACTCGCGAGCATGCAGCCAGAGGGGCTGACCCGGGTCTTGTGGTTCGAGCGCTGTTCCTTCACCCTCCGCTACTGAAACTGAGGTCTGACCAGCGGCTCTGGGCCAGGACGCCCGCGAGAGGCGCCTCGGTTGAGTCCGAGACACAGTTGCCACCACACAAGTCTTCGGCGTCCGGCTCGCTCGGTGCCGAACAAGTCTTCCGACCGACCGTCACGACGCTGGACAAATCTTCCGTCCTCCTCCTCGGAAGGAGGGACATGGCCCCGACCGATTCCAACGGGGACCTCCGCTGGGGTCAAATCAGCCGCCCAATCATCAAGAGGCTCCTAAACCGCGTGTCACAGGTTCGATTCCTGCCGGAGCGTAGATACGGCCGTATGAGGCCGTGGGTTCGACCCTTGGCCTGTAATCGCAGGTCGGAGCGCCCTTCACCCCTGATCCTCGTGCAGGAGATCTCGCTCGAGCCATGGCGCCAATTCGCGGCCTCGTGAACGGCGGCGCTCACACCATGCCGCCTGAGCGGCGCCGGGAAGGGGGTGAGCGCGGTGGACCCGGAACAGCGATCCCCTGAAGGCTCCGGGCTCGAACCGTCGCCGGGTGAGAGCATGGCAGCGAACAGGCTAGCCATGTTTGGGCTCCGTTCGACTCGCCTCAGATCACTGCCCGCTCGCTGGGTGCCGCATTGATGACGGCTCAGATGTCGTCGTGCGCTCCGCCAGCGTGGCCGCCTCGGTCGCGCGCTCAGCCAAAGCCGCGACCGGCGGTATCACCGTATGACTCGGCGCCCCCCGGCAGGAATCGAGTGCGACACTGCCGGAGCGCGATCCTGGGCTCCGGGACCACCCGCACGACAGCGGCTCACTGCCGGCCGCGCGGGGTGAACTCGTCGCAAGTAGCCGAACCTTGGATGACGCCTCGCACGAGCCTGCACCCCCCAAGGGGTAGGGGCGGAAACATGTACTTGCAGGCATCGCATCGAACCTCGGGCTTCGGAGCGGGTCGGTAGTTCGCCGCCCTCTTGGACAGACCCCATGTCCTGGCCCCCATCGCAGGCAAATCTTCAGGCTTTCCCGCCTTCGTGGGCAAGCCTACCCTCGATGGGGGCTTCAGGAAGCGGTCCGGCGCCTGAAAGGTGCAGAAGCTCGGATCGGGCCCGTGACCAGGTCTTTCTTCGAGTTCGCTCGACTTGCTGGGCCTCAGCGATCACGATGGGGAATCCACACTGTCCACTGGCCATCTGCTCCATCGCCAACAAGTTCGGCATCTGGCACGAGAAGTGGGTGCGCAGGGCAGAGGTCGACGACGGCCTCCGGCCCGGCCTGACGACCGAGGAGCGCGAGCGCCTCAAGGCCCTCGAGCGGGAGAACCGTGAGCTCCGCCGGGCCAACGAGATCCTGAAGAGCGCCTCGGCTTTCTTCGCGTCGCGGAGCTCGACCGCGCACCGACCAGATGATCGCCTACATCGACGAGCACAAGGACCGGTTCGGGGTCGAGCCGATCTGCGACCACCTGCCGGTCGCCCCGTCCACCTACTTCGACGCCAAACGCCCGCTGCCTTCGGCCCGGGCCCTCCGCGATGAGGAGCTGAAGATGCTGATCGCCCGGGTCCATGAGGCCAACTTCGGCGTCTACGGCGCCCGCAAGGTCTTGCGCCAGCAGCATCGGGACGGGATCCGGGTCGCTCGGTGCACCGTGGAGCGCCTGATGCGAGAGCTTGGCCTTCGGCCCGTGCCCGGCCCACAGGTTAGGAGGGATACCTCCCCGAACTGCCTTGTTGCCGGCACAGCGTCCTTGCCACTAGATCGCAGGATCGACGCTAATCAAGACATTGCCGATCTTCTGCCCCGTCTCGACGTACCTGTAGGCCTCGACGATCTGGTCGAGGCGATACCGACGGTCGATGACCGGCTTGAACGCTCCGGACTCGATCATGTCCTTGAAGTGTCTCACCATCTCCTGGTCATGCTTCGGCGGGATGGGGAACATGACCTTCTTCCCGCCGAACAGCGGAGTGATGAGCGCCAAGATCGGATTCAGGGAGAGAGGACCCAGGTCCGACGAGAGGTAGATCCCGCTCGGTTTCAGTAGTCGCTTGCATCGTCCGAACGAGCTCTTGCCGACGGCGTCGAGGACCACGTCGTATCTCTGCTCGTCTTTCGTGAAGTCCTCGGCCTTGTAGTCGATGACTCTGTCGGCGCCCAGGCCCCGGACCAGCTCCACGGTCTCCGTGTCGCAGACGGCGGTCACGATCGCACCGAGGCCTTTCAAGAGCTGGACCGCCGCCGAGCCGATTGCCCCGGTCGCGCCGTTGACGAGCACGTGTTGCCCGCTCTGGATCTTCGCCTTCCGGATAAACGAGAGGGCGTAGTGCGAACCCTCGGTGCTGGGAGCGACCTCCTCGTAGTTCAGGCTCGCCGGAATAGTCGCGAGCGGATCGTGTTCGGGATCGATAGGTATTCAGCGTGAGCGCCGAACCGGTCCTCGCTGAATCCGAACACTCTGTCGCCAACCTCGAAGGACGTGACGCCTCTGCCGATCGCCTCGACCACTCCCGCGAACTCGCTCCCGAGGACCGTCACCCTTGGCTTGGTGAGCCCGCTGATGAACCGAACGATGAAAGGCTTGGCCGCCCGGAAGCCGCAGTCGGTCCGATTCACCGTCGTCACGTGAACCTTGACGAGGACCTCATTGGCCGTGGCCGTCGGCTTGTCAACGTCTGCGATCCGAACCACTTCCGGCGGGCCGTATCTGGTGTGAACGGCGGCCTTCATAGGCGAATCGTAGTAGCGTCCGACGATCGCGACTGCCTTCTCACGCAATCCTCCTCCGTGGGAGGCGGGAACGGTACCGTCGCCCTGTAAGACCCACGCACACGCGTGTCTCATCGGCGTCGCGCCTGGCTCTCAGACGAGAGTCCTGGGATCGCGGCAGCCTCGCCCTCGACGAGGAGGAGTTGCCCTTCGCCTCGTGTTGCCGGCGCGCAGGGCGACGAGCGCGGCGGCCAGAACGAAGCCGAGGCGCGAACATCGCCCCGAAGGCCGAGGTGACCACGCCGAACCGGCCGTCTCGGAAAGGAAGCGCCTCGGCGTCGGCCTCCACCCAGTCGATGTCGAGGCCCCAGCAGGCTGCGCCGCCAGCGTTCAGGGAAGAACCGTGAAGGAGTCGATGGCGACCTTCGTGCCCTCGGACCTCGGCCGGGAGGTGCCGAGCACCACGATGCGAAGCTCGTGCTGACCAAGCGTCAGCCCAGTGACCGACCTCGTCTGGACCGACGTCACGTCGGCGTAGTTGTCCACGGTCGTGGCCAGCACCCCGTCGACGAAGATGCTCGCGCGACCCTGGTCGGTGTCGCTCACGGTCTGCCACTCCACCCCGGTGCCCCAGAACGCGAAGGTAGCCTCCGACCGACCCAGGTCGGAGGTGGCGACGCTGCCGCGGGATGCCGCTCTCACCTTCGAGGTTCCCCAGGACAGTGTCAGCTCCGGGTTCGAGACGACCCTCGAGCCCACCGCGAACGCGTCGACCACGACCTGCGTGTCGGTTCCCGCAGACGATCCCTTCACCCCCAGGACCCGGATCGCGATCGTGTGCTCGCCCCGCCCAAGGTGCCGGAACGTTCGTGGCACCCGGACGTTCCAGGCCGGATCGTACTGGTCGAACGTGCCCCGGAAACGCCGATCGATCGACACCGAGGCCTTGCCCTGCGTCGGCCCTGTCGCCGTGTACCAGGTCACCGAGGTCCCGGTGAACGCGAACGTCGCGGTCGCCCCTGCCGAGCGCTCAACCACGTACGAGCGGCCGTACGCCCTCGGCGCCCGGACCTGCCGCCAGGTGTAGGCGACCGCCGGACTGCGTTGCTCGACCTCGGTCGGCGGAGCGAACCCCTGCTCGACGGGCGTCGCCGGGTTGCCCGCCAGGTCCACGATCTGCGGCACGACGCCCACAGGGTTCACGGCCGCCGTGTAGGTCTGGCCGGGGATCAGCGGGTCGGTTGGCGTGAGGACCGCCGTGATCACGTTGCCGGTGGGGCAATCGACCCGCGCGCCCCTCCTCGACCAACACGTAAGCGTCGAGGGCACCGTGCTCCCCGTGCCCTGGGCGGTCACGGCGACGTTCGCCGTGGTCACGTCGTGGACGATCTCGCTGAACGAGACGGTGACCGGGCCCCCGACGCCGGTGGGGGTCGCGAGCGTGGCGACCGGTGCGGCCGTGTCGGGTGAGGGGATCGTGACCGGTGTGAAGTCCGAGCTCTTGTACCAGTCGAGGTCGACGCAGCCGGAGATCCCGGGCACCGTGCCGCAGTTGCTGTACTGCCAAAACGCCCAGCCGTTGCCCTGCCAGTCGTTCGCCGGCACCCTTGGCTCTGAGACGAACCAGTGGGCGATCCAAAGCAGGGTGTACCCCGCGTCGGCCACCGCGGTAGTGTCCCCGGTCCGGTTGGCCCATCCGTTCGGGCTCGTGTAGACCATGGGCCGCACCCCGGTGCGGGCCGCGACCTCGCCCAGCCACGCGAGGATCCACGCCGTGAGCTGGGCCTGGGTGAGGTCCCCGGAGCGCTCGAGGTCGAGGACCGGCACGATGTTCCCTGGGCCGAGCTGGGCGGTGTCGACGAAATGATCGGCCTCGCCGATGGGGTCGGTGGGGTGGAGATCGGGCCGGGCGAAGTGGTAGGCCCCGAACACGAGCCCCGCCGCCATCGCCGCGGCGCGGTTCGTCGCGTACGTCGGGTCGACGGAGAACAGGCCCTCGGTGGCCTTCGCGATGACGAACCGTTGCCCCGAGGCCGCCACCTGGGCCCAGTCGATCGTGCCCTGATGGCGCGACACGTCGATCCCTGGTATCGCCCCGGGCGGCGGCTCCGCGGCTGCTGCGGGGGCCGCAGAGCTTGAAGCCACGACAAGGGTTACGACGGCGGCCACGCTGACCGTCTCTCGGATCATTCGTCGTATCGTCGCTACGCACCTCCAGGGGTAGCTACGCGTGCTCGAACCTCGATGAGCGATGCATCCCCTCGTCTCTTGGAACGTCCGAGTGGCCGCCGGGTTGCTGTCTCGCTCCGGCGCGGTCAAGGACCCCCCACGCTGCACACTCCTCGGAGCGCAGAACGCGAATCGGATGGCAGGCGACAGCATCCGGAGCGCGTGACAGAGCCCAGACGGCCTCCAAGCAGACTGCTTCGTCACGAGCGGAAAGCGCGCACTTCGGGGCTGCCAGCGGGGCTGGCGAGAGTTTGGCCGTGATGGCGAGCTCGATCAAGCGTCGTCTCGACCAACCGCCGGCCGGGGACGACTTCATTCACGAGCCCGGTGGATCGAGCCGCACAGAACCGAGCCGAGCCATTCGCTGAGCGCTCATGGGCGGCGCGGCCGCCAGCTCCGCCTAGCTCGACGTCTCCGCAGCGAAGATCGCAATCTCGAGGTGAACCTCCCCACTCGTCTCAGTCGTCCCGGTCGTTGACCAACCTCGGCCCTCGGGTTCACAGATGATTTGATCGATCAGACGTCGGCGGGGCCGTGATTCACCATCCACATGACTCCGAACTTGTCCTTGAAGCTTCCGAAGTAATCTCCCCACGCCTGGTCGGCGATGGGCATCTCGATCTCGCCCCCTTCTGAGAGAGCGCCGAATATCCTGTCCGCCTCTTCTTTGCTTCCCGGGTGAACCGAGATGTAGACGTTGTTGCCCTGGACCAGCTGTTGCCCGAGCGACTCGAGGGCGTCGCTCGCCATGAGGATGTCGTCGTTCCCGATCGGCAGGCCGATGTGCATGATCTTGTCCTGGTCCTCCTCGGGGATGCTCACGCCCTCGACGGGGAGATCCTTGAAGCGGACGACCGAGGAGAACTCACCGCCGAACACCGACCGGTAGAAGTCGAACGCCTCCTCGGCGTTCCCCGCGAAATTGAGATAGCTGTGGAGCCGGGTCATCCCTCACCTCCCAGGTGTGCCTCCGATCCTTCGTACGCCCTCCGAAGCTCTGCAAGATCGAACTTCTTCATCTGGAGGAACGCCTCGGTGACCCGGGCGATCTGCTCCTTCGTGCCGGTGCGCAGCATCTCGTCCATGGCGGCGGGGACCACCTGCCACGAGAGGCCGTACCTATCCTTGAGCCAGCCGCACTGCTCCGCCTCGGGAACCGCAGAGAGGCCGTCCCAGTAGTGATCGATCTCCTCCTGTGTCTCGCAGCTCACGAGAAAGGAGATGGCCTCGTTGAAACCGAACTTGTGGCCACGGGCGCTGTCCATCGCGGCGAACCCCTGGCCGTCCAGCACGAAGCTGGCGTGCTTGATCGTTCCTTCCTCATCGGGCTCTTCACCTTTGCCGTAGCGAAGGACCGGGCCGACCTTTGAGTGGGGGAACACCGAGGTGTAGAGGTTGATCGCCTCCTCCGCCTTGCCGCACACCTCGCCGACGAACATCAGGGTTGGAGTGATCCGCTGTCCTCTCCGCTCCTCGCCCACGAGCATGATCTGCCACGAGAGACCGTACTTGTCTTCGGTCCAGCCGTAGCGCTCGCTGAACGGGTAGGAGTCGAGGGGCATGAGAGCCTCGCCACCGTCGGCGAGCCGTGCCCAGAGCGTGTCGACCTCGTCCTTCGTCGTGCAGGAGACGAGAAACGACACCGCCGGGGTGAACTTGAACAGAGGGCCAGCGCTGATCGCCATGAACGGCTGGCCCCAGAGTTCGAATGAGACGATGTCCGTGTCTCCCGACGGGGTGTCGTAGATGGTGGTCACGTTGGTGACCCGAGAGTTCGGGAGCGTGGAGGAGTAGAACTCCGCCGCTTCCACGGCCTCAGTATCGAACCACAGGTGTGGGGTGATCTTCTGCATCGGGCCTCCTCCTCACGGGACATGGCGTAGTCACGCTACTTCTACACGACGGCCGCGCGGAGCGAAACTCATCGGAAGCCGGGATCCGGCCGAGATCTCTCGAGACGGGAAGCCGTGGAGGCGGTGACTGTGCACCCCGGCGGGGGCGGAACGGCGGGCCACGGCGTGCTGATCGCGGCGGACAGGGGATGCGAGGGTTCCGGCCGTCGTGCAGGGCCAGCCCCGAGACGGGAGACCTCGGAGCCCTGGCCCTGGGACTCGTCCGGCGTGCTCTGCACGAGGGCCGGGGGCCGAGGGCGCTTCGTCCCCGGCCCTGAATCCGTGTGACTCGGTCAGCGAGGGTCCCTTACCAGGACCCACTCGGGAACTGGCGGACGAAGCAGTTCTCCAGGAAAGGCGATGCCGAACTGTGGCTCAGGGTTCAGGAGACCGGCATCCTGCGGGGCGCATGGGTCGACGCTAAGCACACGCAGCTTCGAGGAGTGGGCCCATTCGTGGTTGAGGTCAACGGTCCACCTCAAGCCGAAGACCAGGGTCGGGTACGAGTCCCTATTGAAGGCCCATGTCCTTCCAAGATTCGGCGACTTGCGGCTCGATGAGATCGACCGACTCGATATCCAGCATTGGATCGAAGTCCGCGCGAACGCCCGGAAAACAGATCGTTGAGCAGCGAGTCGCCGAGCTTGATGTCGCCCGCGATGCCGTGGATGGCAAGGTTCATCTTTGCGATCCGCCACGTGGCCTGGTTGTTCTCCTGCCCGAGGATGGAGATCTGCCGGGCCCTTCCCCCATGGGCTTTCACGACCTCGGCCGACTGAACGAACAACCGCCCGGACCCGCAGGCTGGGTCGAGGACCCTTCCCTCGAACGGCTCGAGCATCTCGACCGGCAGCCGAGTCACTGAACGAGGCGTGTAGAACTCCTCGCCGCGGTGTCCCTCCGCGCGGGCGAACTCCCGGATGAAGTATTCGTAGGTGCGCCCGAGGATGTCACGGGCTCGATCGGAGTCGTCCCCGAACCCAATCCCGGCAATCGACTCCACCAAGGAGCCGAGCTTGGCGGGCTGAATGGGCGCCCGAGCGTAGATCTTGGGGAGGACGCCACGGATTCGGCATTGTCCCGCTCGATCGAATCCAAGGCCTTGTCGAGCCTCTCTCCGATGTCTGGCTGGGACGCCGCAGCGAGGAGGGCGTCCCACCTCGCCTCCGCCGGCACCCAGAAGACGTTCTCGGAGATGTACTCATCGCGGTCTTCGAGGATGGCTGCTCGCTCGCACTCGGCCTCGGTGAAGTAGTCCTGGCTTCCCTGGTCGCGGGTCGCGGCCTCCAGCCATGCTCGCCGCCGTTCGAGGAGTCCGAGATGTACTTCAGGAAGAGAAGACCGAGGACGAGGTGCTTGTACTCCGCCGACTCGACGCTGCCCCGCATCCGGTCGGCAGCCTCGAAGAGCTCCCGTGCGGAGAGCAGGTCCCCGTTCGAGTCTGTTCCCGCCAACGTCCGCCTTTCCTGTCCGGACTGGAGGGTACCCAACCAAGCAGTCCCGTACCTAGCTATTCGACCCGGACACCATCATGAGCTGAAGAGGCAGCCCTTCCCACAACGTGAGCTCCGGAGCCTGCCCGTGTCACTGCTATCCAAATTGACAATCCCAGCCCTTGTTCCTGTGACCTGTGAGGACTCGGTACCCGTGTCTCGAAATGGCTCCGGTACCTACGCGACATCTCGAGTCCTCCGCGGTCGTCCGGTCGGGTTGGCCAGCGCTCCGAACTCCTTGGTCCTGTCGTGGCGAGCTCGGT
>JBOGVG010000116.1:0-4029 GCA_050692435.1 Actinomycetota bacterium | reverse complement strand
GGCGTGCCACCCCACAGTCACGCCGCCGGTTACCGAACGTCGGATGGCGTCAGCCGGCACCGGCGCCTCCACCGGGCGGACGAACGCCTCGGCGGTGCCGCAGGAGTCGAAGACGTCCCCCGGGCGGGTGGCCCCCGCCCCAACCATCGCACACGGATGGTCGTGGCCTGAGACCGACAGCACCGCACCCTCGGCCTGCCGGAGTACCCCCCTGACCTTGCCGGCAACTGCTCCGGCATCCACCGGCTCAGGCAAGAGGCCGGCGGGCGCTTCAGCCCATTCCAGCACTTCGTCCCAACCCCTCTTGGTGGCGAGATCCAGGAAGCCAGTCCTGGAGCTCAGCGAGAGCTCGGCCACGTCCTCGCCCCCCAGGCTTCGAACCACCCACTCCGCGACGTTCAGCCACCGCACGCCGCGCTTGGCCTCCGGGAGGTGGGCCCGCATCCACCGGTACTTGCTGAGCGTGCACAGTCGGCTCACCGGGAGCCCGGTTCGCTCGGTGAACCGTTCGCTCCCGAAGGCCTCGGCCACCTCCGCCGCCTCCACCTCTCCCCGGGCGTCGTGCCACGCGATCATCGGCGCCACCGGCTCGCCGCGGGCATCCAGCAAGGCGCCGGTCTCGGCCATGCTGGTCACCCCCACCCCGAGTACTCGCCCCGCCGGACCGTCATTCAGCGCATCCCGGGCCGCGGCAACAGCCGCGTCGACCAGGGCCCTCGGGTCCGTCTCGGCCCCAGTCGGCACCGAGCGCCACGGGGTCCGGGCCCGCCCGTGAGCTCGCTCCTTGCCGTTCAGCGTGAGAGCCACCGCCTTGGTGAACTCCGTCCCCACGTCGAGGCCGAGCAGGAGTCCCTCGGTCATCCGAACAGAGGCACCGAGACGTCGGGGGCGTCCGGATGGGGCGGCATGCACCGCACCGCTTCCATGGATCCGACCAGCCGGCAGTCTCCCGCAGCGAATGGAATCAGCACGGTATTGCCCCGGACGATGTCCATCGATCCCGCGCTCCCGAACTCCAGATGGCCGTGCCCCACGGTGATGACCAGGATGGAGAATCCGGCGGGAAGGGAGGCAGCGTCTCGAGGGCGGATCCGTTCCGCCCGGAAGAACGGGTCGGCCTCCGAGGGAAACAGGACGTCAACCCCGGGCCGTGCGTCGTGCCCGCCCTCCCGCTGGGTGCGCAGGCGATCGAGTCGCTGCATCGCCCATCCAGAGCGGTCCACGCACCGAAGCGCCACGTCGAAACCCAACCCAAGATGCCCTTCGGCCTCGCCGTCGATGTCGAATCCCTTCCACTCCAGGAGCACCGAAAGGTCCGTGGGCTCTTGGAGCTCGACCACGAACACGCCCTCGCCGACGGCGTGGGGAAGGCCTGCAGGGACCAGCACGGCATCGCCGACGGCCACGGGGATCCGGTGCATCGCCCCCAGGATGGCCGGTGTATCCTGCCCGCTAACCCAACCGGCCAGGGCGGAGGGGTCGACCTCGTCTCGGAACCCCAAGAACATCTCGGCCTCGGGTTCGGAGGACTGGACCTCGACGATCACCCAGGCCTCGGTCTTCCCCTTCTGGCAATCAAGGTGCCGGCGCGCGAAGTCGCGGTCGGGGTGGCAGTGCACGGGCAGGCGTTCCCCCGCTTCGAGCAGCTTCACCAACAGGCCAGGATCGGCGCCAAACCGCTCAGCGTGCCGAGGGCCGAAGAACGCTTCGGGGTCGGCCCCGAACGCGTCCACTGTCGTTCGGCCGTCCGGAAGCGTGGTGAGCCCCGCGCCTTCCGAGCCGAAGGCCGACGTTGCCGACCCCACCCAGTCCTCCGGGGCGTGGTCACCCGCGCTCGGGGTCCCTCGGAACTCCGCGATGGCCGGGCCTCCCCGATAGAACCGATCCACCTGATTCGGTCCTAGAACGATGGGCTCCAACTTCCGACCCCCCCGTCGCGATCCACCGTCCAGGTCATTGACAACGTTGTCCAAGCTACCCTAGGTTGGCATCCCGGCGGTGGTCAAGGGGAGGGACGCCGTGAAGGAATACCGGCTCAACCGTCTGTTCAATCCGCGGTCCGGCCGCTGTCTCGACGTTGCGGTCGACCATGGGTTCGCCGGAGAGTCGGTGTTCCTGGCGGGCATCGAGGACATGCAGGCCACCGTCCTGACCCTGGTCGAGGCGGCCCCCGACGCCATCCAGCTCACCGTGGGCCAGGCCCCCCTCCTCCAGGGCCGTCCCGGCCGGGAAAAGCCGGCACTCGTCCTGCGATGCGACACGGCCAACGTCTACGGGGGTCGGGCCCCCGACGCGGCCTTCAGCCTGCTGATCGAGGATGCGTTGGGCCACGCCGTCCGGCTCGATGCGACCTGCGTGGTGGTCAACCTCATGGACGTTCCGGGTGCGGACGACCTGCGCCGAGCGTGCCTCGAGAACGTGTCCCGGCTCAAGGCGTCATGCGAGATGACCGGGATGCCGCTGATGGTGGAGACGCTGGTGATGAAGCCGGCCACCGGAGGTGGATACACGGTCGACGGCGACCTGCCCAAGATCAGCGCGCTGGTCCGCCAAGCCGTGGAGCTGGGCGCCGACATCATCAAGGCCGACCCCACCGACGATGTGTCCGAGTACCACCGGGTGGTGCAGGTGGCCCGGGTCCCGGTGTTGGTCCGGGGAGGCGGACGGGTCGAGGATGAGGAGATCCTGGTCCGTACCGCTGCCGTATTGCAGCAGGGTGCCTCGGGGATCGTCTACGGGCGCAACATCATCCAGCACGAGGATCCCGGCGCGATGACACGGGCCCTACTCGCCGTGGTGCACGATGACTGGACACCGGAGAAGGCGCTGACGCTCCTCCGCGAGACGTCCTGACCACGGCAGTGGCACAGGACGTCGAGGTCGGCATCATCGGCGGCGGCCTCATGGGACGAGAGGTTGCCGCGGCTCTGGCCCGGTGGCCAGCCCTCCAGGACCACCCCGTCCGACCCCGGCTCACCGCGGTGTGCGACACGAACCCCGCCGCCCTGGAATGGTTCGATCGCATCCATACCGTCCGGTTGAAGGCCACCGACCACTCGCAAGTGATGGAGGACGATCGGATCGAGGTCCTGTACATCGCCGTCCCCCACCACCTCCACGCGGAGCTCTATCTCGACGCCATCTCCGCGGGGAAGGACTTCCTCGGGGAGAAGCCGTTCGGCATCGACCTGCTCGCCTGCCAGCGGATCGTCGATGCGCTCCGGCGGCGGCCTGCGCTGTTCGCGCGGTGCTCCAGCGAGATGCCCTACTTCCCCGGCGCACAGCTCGCCCACGACATCATCCGCTCGGGTGCCGTCGGCAGGTTCGTCGAAGCCCGCTCGGCGTTCCTTCACTCGAGCGACCTGGACGTGACGAAGGCGATCAACTGGAAACGCCAGGCTCGGTTCTGCGGCCGGCTGGGGGTGATGGGCGATCTCGGGATGCACGTCCTGCACGTCCCGCTCCGGCTGGGATGGCATCCGGCCCGGTTGTACGCCGTTCTCCAGGACATCGTGAGGGAGCGTCCCGGTCCGAACGGCGAACTCGAGCCCTGCGACACGATCGACAACGCCACCCTGGTTTGCTCGGTCGAGGGCCACGAGGGCCCGTTCCCGCTTACCGTGGAAACGAAGCGGATCGCGCCGGGAGAGACGAACACGTGGGTGCTGCGCGTGGTGGGGATGGACGGGGGCGTTGAGTTCTCGACTCGGAACCCGAAGACCGTTCGACGGTTCGCGGTCCGAGAGGGCCGGCAGATGTGGGAGCACCTAGAGACGGGAAGCCAATCCGTGTTCCCCACCGTCACCGGGGGGATCTTCGAGTTCGGCTTCTCCGACGCCGTGCTTCAGATGTGGGCGGCCTTCCTCGCGGAGCGCGCCGGGATCCTCGGCGAACGGTTCGGGTGCGTCACGCCCGAGGAGGCGCTGGCCGCTCACCGATTGTTCGACGCGGCGCTTCGCTCCGGGGAATCGGCACACGCGGAACCCGTGCAGGCGCCGGGGTCGTAAGCCGCGGCGGGGACCGGCCGAA
>JBOGVG010000115.1:0-2526 GCA_050692435.1 Actinomycetota bacterium | reverse complement strand
TCACCGGCGACCCGGTAGTAGACCGTGGTCGCGGCGACCGGGGACGGCGCATCGGCGACCTGCGCGGGAACGTACCCATAATCCTTCTCGAGCTGCGCCGCGGTGTCCGCGGCCAGGCCCGTGACGCCGGCCCCATTGAACACGCCGATCCGCACGCCCACGACCTGGGGGCTCGGCTTCCCCTTCGGCGAGGCCGAAGGGCTGGCGCTCGGCGAGGGCGACGATGTCGCGCCGCTGGGAGGGGGCGCCGCCGTCCCTCCCTGAGGGAAGGCCTGGTCGATCAGCACCACCCCTCCCACCACGAGGGCGACGATGAGGGCGAACCGAAGCGTGCTGGTGGCCAAGGAGAAGTAGAAGCTCCTCTCGCTGGGGGGTTCGTGCCTGCCGGACATCCTATCCCGTTCCTCTCGGGCCCGTCCCGGGCGCGGCTAGTGCTCGAAGCCGAGCTGGCGGGCGAAGCGCTTGCGCCGGCGGCTCTCCCGTAAGCGGCGGAGCCTCCGCACGAGCATCGGGTCGTAGGCCAGGGCCTCGGGCCGATCGATCGCTCGGTTGAGGAGATGGTGATAGCGGGCAAGGGAGAGACCGAACCGCTCCCGGATCTGTCGCTCCTTCGCGCCGGGGTGCTTCCACCATTCGCGCTCGAAGTCCAGCACCTGGCGCAGGCGCGGCTCGAGCTCCTGGGCGGCCTCGGGGGGCGGGGCGCTCACGTCCGGAGGCTAACAAGCCCCGCAGACGGTTCAAGCACCTGGGCTCCGCAGGCACTCAGGAGGCCAGGGCACGGACCTGGCGAAGGGCCACGGTCATTGCGGCCAGGTCGTTCGCGTCCTCCAGGGCCATGCCCCGCATGAACCTGGACAGGCGGTCGAACGCCTCCGACCGGCTATCGAGGAACGCGGCCACGCCCTCGTCCACCGGGCGGTCCCCCGCCTCCTCCAGGACCTTCTCCGCCACCAGGCGCCGAACCAGCAGCAGATCGTCCTGGACGGCTTGGATCGCCCATCGGTGCCACTTGCTGGGGGCCGGGAGCTCGGCCAGCCTTCCCTCGAGCCAGTCGATGAACAGCGACTCGCCAACTGCAAAGAAGGCCCGGGCCACCTGGGGAATCGGCCTGCCCGTTCGCTCGGCCAACACGATGATGTTCGGGCCATGCACCAGGCCCGGTTGGAAGGCGTGCCGCCTGGCCGTCTCCTCCGGCACCCCATGGTCGACGAGCCGCCACGCGTATCGTTCTCGCTCGTGGCGCCATGCCTCCGTGACGACGTCCGGCAAGGCCTCCGACAGCTGACGGAACGGCTCGCGATGGGCCTCGATGGCCCGGCCCAGACGGTCCGGCATGTTCGCCAGGTACCACCGCGATGTGCGCTCGACCAGTCGGTCCACCCCGCCGAGGAGATCGCCGAGGATGGTTGGCTCGACCCGCCCGACGAGGGCCTCGATGGCCTCCCACCGCTCGACGGCGCCGGTCACGTCGCGGGCCACCCGGTACGCCCGAACCACGTCCGCGGCCTCCGCTCCGGTCTCATTGGAGAGCCGAGTGACGAACGTGATCCCCTGCGAGTTCACCACGTCGTTCGCCACGATCGTGGCGATGAGCTCGCGGCGCAGAGGGTGTTCCGGGAGCAGCTGGTTGAACCGTTCCACCACCACCGGGGGGAAGTAGCCCCGGAGGTCCTGCTCGAGGTACCGCGAGTTCGGGAGGCTGGATTCGAGCAGGGCTCCGGCGAGGCTCTTCTTCGCGTAGGCCAGGAGCACGGCGAGCTCCGGGCGGGCCAGGCCCCGACCGGTCCGCCGGCGCTCACCGAGCTCCTCCGTGGTCGGGAGGGCCTCGAGCTCGCGGTCCAAGACCCCTTCGCCCTCCAGCGCCTGCGTGAGGTCCTCGAACGCCTCGGTCCTGGAGACGGACTGGTCAACCTCCTGGGACAGGATCTGGGCCTGGAGGAAGTTGTCGTACAGCACGTGCCGCACGACGTCCTGCTCGACCTGGTGCAGCTGCTCGTTCCGGTCCTCGAGCGAGAGCTCACCTCGATGCATCGCCAGGCCCAGGAGGATCTTCAGGTTCACCTCGTGGTCGGAGCAATCCACGCCCGCCGAGTTGTCGATGAAGTCGGTGTTGATCCGGCCGCCGGCGAACGCGTACTCGATCCGGCCTCGCTGGGTGAATCCGAGGTTGCCGCCCTCGGCCACCACGCGGCACCGGAGGTCCCTCCCCTCGACGCGCACGTTGTCGTTCACCCGGTCGCCGACGTCCGCATGAGTTTCGGTGGATGCCTTGACGTACGTGCCGATCCCGCCGTTCCACAGCAGGTCCACCGGCGCCCGGAGGATGGCCTTGATCACCTCGTAGGGGGTCAGTGCCTCGCCGTCGACGCCGAGCGCCCCCCGGGCCTCGGGCGAGAGGGGGATGCGCTTCTCCGTCCTGGGCCACACCCCGCCCCCGTCCGAGATCTTCGATCGGTCGTAGTCGTCCCACGATGAGCCGGGGAGCTCGAACAGGCGCTTTCGCTCTGTGTACCCGGCGGCGGGGTT
>JBOGVG010000114.1:0-4825 GCA_050692435.1 Actinomycetota bacterium | reverse complement strand
CCGGAGGTGGCGAAGGCGATGAACACGACGGAGAGCACCGCGGCGGCCGCCGTCACGATCCGGCCCGTGCGCTCGAGGCCCATCGCCACCGATGCCAGGTTGTCACCGCTGCGATCGTGTTCCTCCTTGATCCGCGAGAGCATGAACACCTCGTAGTCCATCGACAACCCGAACGCGATGCAGAACATCAGGATCGGCATCGTCGTGTCGAGGGTCCCGGTGGCCGTGAAGTCCAGCGGGCCGGACAGGTTCCCGTCCTGGAAGATCCACACCATCGCGCCGAACGTGGCCGTCAGGCTGAGGAGGTTCAGGACGATGGCCTTGAGCGGGACCAGGATGCTACCGGTCATGAGGAACAGCAGCGCGAAGGTCACGAGGCCGATGATGGCTCCCGCCACCGGCAACCTGCCGGCCAGGCTGTCCTTGGAGTCCACGAGCTCGGCCGACGGCCCGGTCACGAGCGTCTCGAACGGGGCGGGGATGGACCTGACCTCGCGGACGAGCTGCTCGCCTTCCGAGGAGATCGGCTCGACCGCCGGGACCACGGCCAGCCACGTGCCGTCGGCGCCCACGTATCGCGCCCACGCGGCCGTCGGCGGGGCGACGTTCCGGCCCCCCAGGTACGAGCCGGTCGAAGCGTCGACGCGCGCGACGCCGTCGAGCGCGGACAGGTCGGCCGCGTAGCGGTCGACCTCCGCGTCGCGCACCGGTCCCGCAGGCCCGGCCTCAACCGCCACGACCGAGAGCGCGGCGGCCTCCTGCGAGGAGAAGTTCGCGCGGATGTGGTCCTGGACCTGCCGGCTCGACGCGCTCTCGGGAAGGACGCGGTCGTCGGGGAGACCGAACCGCGCCCCGAGGAACGGCGTCCCCAGCAGGAGCAGGATCGCCACGACGGAGATCGCGATCGGCCACGGCCGCCGCATCACGAAGGTGGCGATGCGGTGCCAGGCCCCCCCACCCACCTCCTTGGGCCTGCGACGGAGGAGCGTCCACCGGTCGATCCTCCGTCCGATCACCGCGAGGAGCGCAGGCAGGAAGATCAGAGCGCCGAAGCAGGCGAGCGCGACGACGGCGATGCCGGCGTACGCGAACGAACGCAGGAAGTACATGGGGAACACGAGGAGGGCGGACAAGGAGATCGCCACGGTGAGCCCGCTGAACAGGACCGTGCGACCGGCGGTCTCGACGGTGCGAATCACCGCGTCCGCCGGCTCGAGTCCGGCTCGCATCTCCTCTCGGAAGCGCGACACGATGAACAGGCTGTAGTCGATCCCGAGCCCGATGCCGAGCGCAGTCGTCAGGTTGATCGAGAAGATCGACACCTCGGTCACGAGCGTCAGAAGGAAGAGCACGGCGAGCGTCCCGACGACCGAGATGCCGGCCACCGCGAGCGGGAGCCCCGCGGCCACCACGCTGCCGAACACCAGGACGAGCAGGATCAGGACGATGGGGAACGTGATCAGCTCGGCTCGCTGGAGGTCGGATTCGACCTGGGTGCTCACCTGGCGGAACACCTCCGCCTGGCCGCCGACGCCGACGGACACGAGATCGCCCTCCCGCGTGTATCGGGGGAAAAGCTCCTCGACGGCGGCATCGATCTCGTCCTCGTCGCCGCCGATCCTCGCCAGGACCAGGGCCTGGCCGCCGTCTCGGCTTCGGAGCGGGGGGGCGGACCCGAGCGTCCAGTAGGAGAACGCCTGCTCGATCGTAGGCTCGCCCGCGAGCTCCTCGGTGAGGGCGGCCCCTTCGTTTGCCACCGCCGGGTCGTCCACCGAGCCCCCCTTGGCCGTGACGAGCAGCACGAGGTTGGGATCTCCCGTGCGGAAGACCTCCTCCAGCTGGTCGGTGCCACGACTGGACTCGGCGCCCGGGTCGCTGAACCCGCCTCCGGACAGACGGTCGAACACACCGCCGCCGAACGCGCCGGCGGCCACGACCGCTATCAGGGTCGCCCCGAGCACCCATCGCCGCCGCCGCACCGTGAATCGAGCCATCCGCTCGAGCATCCCGGCCTCCCTTCCTCTGCAACCTAGCGCTGTTATGTTAGCGGAGCTAACTTATATGGCGCTCGCGGAGAAAGTCAAGGCCGCAGGTGGGAGGCCTGCCCACGGGGCCGTGCCCGGCCCTGGCCGGTGGTGGAATGCTCGACTCGCGTTCCCTAGACCGATCGACGGTATCGCCGGACGGCGATCGGGGCGGCGACTAGGATGATCCCGGCGATCCACGCCAGCGCCTGGAGGACGTACGAGGCCGTGGGGCCGCCGAGCACCAGGGCCCGCACCGCCGAAGCGGTCACCGAGACGGGCTGGTGGTCCGCGAAGGCCTGGAGCCAACCGGGCATGGTCTCGACGGGCACGAACGCCGAGGAGGCGAACACGAGCGGAGCGATGATCGGGAAGGCCGCCGCCTGAGCGCTCTCAGGGTCGCCGACCGCCAGCCCGAGGAACGCGAAGACCCACGACAGTGCGTACGCGAACATGAGTACGAGTCCGATGCCGGCCAGGAACAGCAGCGCGCTCGTGTGCACCCGGAACCCGACGGCGAACCCCACCACGCTCACCAGAGCCATGACGAAGACGTTGCGGGCGAGGTCGGCGATGGTACGGCCGGCGAGGACACCGGACCGGGCCATGGGAAGGGACCGGAACCGTTCCAACAGGCCGCTCTTCAGGTCGGTGGCCAGGCCGACCGCCGTCCCGATCGCCCCGAAGACGGTGAGCTGGACGAAGATGCCCGGCATCAGGTAGTCGACGTACGGCACGGACAGTGAGCTCGAGACGGCACCGCCGAACACATATCGGAACAGGAGAACGAAGATGACCGGCTGGATCGTGGAGAACACCAGGAGCTGCGGCACCCGGCGATACGTGATCAGGTTCCGCCCGGCCATGGCCAACGTGTCGGACACGGCCCCGCCCAGGCGGCGCAGCCCGTGACGCTCGATCAACGGGGGGGTGGCGATGGCGGTCTGGCTCATCTGGCACCTCCGATCGGAGCCGCTTCCTTCTCGGGGGATGGGGTGGCCTCGGCGTGCCGCCCCGTGAGCGTGAGGAACACGTCGTCCAGGCTCGGTTCGCGCACGCCCAGGGTGGCGGGGGCCAACCCCTGCGCGTCGAGGGATCGCAGCACGTCCATGAGGAACCTGGGGCCGTCGCCGGAGGCGAGCCGGAGCGTGGCCCCTTCGCGGTCCGGGGAACCGGAGGCAAACCCGGACAGCAACGCCTGAGCCCGAAGGGCCGCGGCCTCCTCTCCCATGCCGATCTCGATCACCGTGTTGCCGAGGCGGGCCTTCAGCTCGGCCGGCGTACCCTCGGCGATGACCTTCCCACCGTCCACCACGGCCAGGCGTTCCGCGAGACGGTCGGCCTCTTCCAGGTACTGGGTCGTCAGCAGGACGGTCGTGCCGCCGCCCACGAGCTCCCGGATCGTCTCCCAGAGCGCGTTCCGGCTCTGGAGGTCCAGACCCGTTGTCGGCTCGTCGAGGAACAACACCGGTGGCCGCTGGACCAGGGCCGCCGCCACGTCCAAGCGCCGGCGCATGCCGCCCGAGTACGTGCGAACCGGCCGGTCGGCCGCGTCCGACAGAGCGAACCGTTCCAGGAGCTCCTCGGACCTAGGCCGGATCGATCGCCGCGGCATCTGGGCCAGCCGCCCGACCAGGCGGAGGTTCTCGTGGCCCGTGAGGTTCGGGTCGACCGCGGCGAACTGGCCGGCCAGCCCGATCCGGCGGCGCACCGCCTCGGCTTCGCGAACAACATCGTGGCCGAGGACCTCGGCACGGCCGTCATCGGGAGTGAGGATGGTGGTGAGGATGCGGATGGCCGTGGTCTTGCCCGCGCCGTTCGGACCGAGGAGCCCGAACACGGTTCCGGCTGAGACCTTGAAATCGATGCCGCCGAGGGCCACCACCGAGCCGAACCGCTTGGTCAGGCCCTCGACCGTGATGGCCGCATCGTCCTGGATCATCGTTCGCCCCTTTCGCACAGGGAGGCCACCCTACCGCAGGTAGTTCAAGTATGTCAAGTATCTATATTCCTCGATCATCTAAGTGGTTGAAGTTTCTCTCGCCCTCCGGTAGCATTGGCGCTGTGAACACAGAGCGTTCGTCAAGGAAGAAGGTCGCCGCGGAGGCCTGGCGGCCGCTGGCGGACTTCTTCTTCAAGACCGTGAAGCACCGCGGCCGTGTGCTGGGGCGCTACGGCCTCACGCCCGGGGACGCCAGGGCGCTGGGGAGCCTCGAGCCCGGCGAGGGCCGGAGCATGCGGGACCTGGCCGAGGAATGGTCGTGTGACGCCTCCAACGCGACGTGGATGGTGGACCGGCTGGAGGAGCGGGGCCTGGCCGAGCGCCGCACCATTTCCTCCGACCGGCGGGTGAAGCTCGTCGTGCTGACGCCGTTCGGGGAGAAGACCAAGGCCGAGATGCTCAAGAGCCTCATGGAGCCCCCGCCCGAGCTTCTGGAGCTCGATCTGATCGACCTCGAAGCACTGCGAGACGCCGCGGCGAAGCTCTCGACGCCCACAGACGGCTAGGAGAGCTGGGGGTTCGGGCCCGGCCGCCTCAGCGCCTCTTCATGCTTTTCGTTTTCCTGGGCAGGGACCCGGCGAAGCGGACGCCTCGATCGACCCATGCCCTGAGGGACCTCTCGGTCCGGATCCCTTCGGGGGAAACGAGGAGCCACCCCCTCATGGGCTTGCCCGTGAGATCCATGAGCCTGACGTGCGGGTCAGCCACGGCCTCGTCGGATTCCTCGGGCGACACCCGAACGATCAGCTCGTTCCCGTGGACGCCGCAGCACATGTTGCCGCCGAGCATGAAGCCGACA
>JBOGVG010000113.1:0-4739 GCA_050692435.1 Actinomycetota bacterium | reverse complement strand
GCACCGGCGGTGGCGTGGGCCACGTCATCGAATACCGAGGCTCCGCCATCCGGTCGCTGTCCATGGAGGGCCGGATGACCGTGTGCAACATGTCGATCGAGGCCGGGGCCCGGGCCGGCATGGTCGGCCCGGATGACACGACCTTCGCGTACGTCGCGGGCCGGCCCCATGCGCCGAAGGGCGCAGCGTGGGAGCGGGCTCTGGACCACTGGCGCTCGCTCCGCACCGACCCCGATGCCGCATTCGACCGGGAGGTCCGGATCGACGCACGCGAGCTCACCCCGTACGTCTCCTGGGGGACGAACCCGGCGCAGACCGTTTCGATCGATGCCGCGGTTCCCGACCCGGCTTCGTTCGACGATCCGATCCACCGCGAGTCGGCCGAGCGCGCCCTGGCCTACATGGCCCTTCGGCCGGGCACGGCCATCCGGGACATCAGGCCGGACACCGTGTTCATCGGCTCATGCACGAACAGCCGCATCGAGGACCTCCGGGTCGCGGCCGATGTTGTACGGGGCAGGCGCGTCCGCGATGGCCTGCGGGCGATGGTCGTGCCGGGGTCGATGCTGGTGAAGGCGCAGGCCGAGCGGGAGGGCCTGGACGTGGCGTTCCGTGCAGCAGGGTTCGACTGGCGCGATGCCGGGTGCTCGATGTGCCTGGGGATGAACCCGGATCAGCTCTCCCCCGGCGAACGGTGCGCCTCGACATCGAACCGGAACTTCGAGGGCCGCCAGGGCAAGGGTGGCCGGACCCATCTGGTCAGCCCGGCCGTCGCCGCGGCCACCGCCATCGCCGGCCACTTCTGCACCCCGGCCGACCTGGGCATCGAACGGCGAGTGGCGGACGAAGGGTAGCGGGCATGCAGCCATTCACGACCCACACCGGCACGGCGCTTCCCCTGGACCGCTCCGATGTCGACACGGACCAGATCATCCCGGCCGAGTTCCTGAAGCGGATCGAGCGCACGGGCTTCGGCCCGTTCCTGTTCGCCGAGTGGCGCAAGGATCCCGCCTTCGTCCTGAACCGGGCGGAACACGCCGGCGCCTCGATCCTGGTGGTCGGGCCGAACTTCGGGACCGGGTCCAGCCGCGAACACGCCGTGTGGGCGTTGGAGGACGCGGGGTTCCGCGCGGTGATCGCGCCGTCCCTCGCCGACATCTTCCGGACGAACTGTACGAAGGTGGGCCTGTTGCCGGTCACGCTTCCGCCCGACGCCGTTCGCCGGCTGATGAACGCGGTGACCGAGAATCCGACGACTCAGGTGACCGTGGATCTCGAGGCGAAGGCGGTGAGCGCTCCGGGGTTCGACGCGGCCTTCGACATCGACGACTTCACCCGGTGGCGGCTGCTCGAGGGTCTCGACGACATCGGCCTGACGCTCAATCATGAGGCGGCGATCGCCGCCTTCGAGGCGACGCGGCCGTCCTTCCTTCCGACAGCAACTCGGTCAGCGTGAGCGCGTCCCGTACGGCCGCGCCCTCCGTGTCGTTGTTGAAGTAAGCGAACACGTCGCCGGCTGGGAACGCCCGGATACGATCGGCCCACCGCCGGAGCTTCGTCCTCGTGTAGCCGGGGGCCAGCGTACGGCCCTGATGGAACCGGATGTACGCCCATCCTCCGGTGACCACGTCGCGGACCCGGGCGCCCGGTCGGTCGGCAAGCACGAACGCCGCCCCCGCGGCGTCGAGCGCTTCCAGGACCTCGTCCGTCTCCCACGATGGATCACGGAACTCGAAGGCCGCCCGCATCCCTGGAGGAAGCACCGGGAGGAAGCTTCTGAGCCGTTCGAGGTCGACGGGGAATCGCGGAGGGAACTGGAACAGAACCGGCCCCAGGCGAGGCCCCAGCTCTGTTGCCCTGGCCCACAGGAGCTCGACCGGGTCACGGCAATCCCGCATCCGCCGGATATGCGTGATGAACCGGCTGGCCTTGACCGCCACGACGAATCCTTCGGGGGTCTCGTTTCTCCATCGGCCGAAGGCCTCCGGCGAAGGCAGCCGGTAGAACGAGTTGTTGATCTCCACGGTGGGGAACCGGGCGGCGAAGAACCCCAACCAGGCCCGTTTGGGCAACTCAGCCGGATAGAACCGACCCCGCCAGTCGTCGTACTGCCACCCGCTCGTTCCAACCGGGACCGCCACACGGTCACGCTAGCGCCCGACAGGTCAGGGCGCCGATGGTCGGCCCACCCGGGGAGACGGAGCCGGTTGACCTGGCCCTTCCACTGCACGGGGTGTCCGCCGACCAGGTGGCTGCGGCCCATTCGGGGCAGAAAGATGCCTGAATTCGAGTAGCCCGCGATCGTTCAGGCCACCGTGCCGGCCACCCGATATTGACCAACATGAAGCGAGGGTGGCTTCTCTACATCCTGGGGGGCACCCTCTTGCTGCTGGGCTGGGAGTTGGCGCCGCCACTCAAGATCGGTTTGGTCTTCAACGTCATCGCGTTCTCCTCACCGGTTGTGATCGTCATCGCGGTGAGGACCTGGCGTCCAGAGCACCGCCTGCCCTGGTATCTCTTCGCCCTGGGCCAGACGCTGTTCGTCGCCGGGGACATCATCACGCGCAACTACCAGAAGCTCTTCAGCGCGGAGCTCCCCTCTCCGTCGATCGGCGACATCCTGCATCTCTCCGGCTACCCGTGCCTGATCGCCGGTGTGTTGCTGATGGTGCACCGGCGCAGCCCGGGGCGAGACAGAGAGGGGTTGATCGACTCGCTGATCGTGGCGATCGGTATCGGGACGATCTCGTGGGTGTTTCTGATGTCCCCCCTCGCTCGGACCCTCGAATCGAACGCGATCCAGAAGCTCGTCGGCATGGCCTACCCCTTCATGGACCTCGTGCTGCTCGTGGTCGTGGTCCGCCTGGCCATCGGCCCCGGGAGGCGCACTCAGTCCCACTCTCTGATGACTGGTGCGGCCTTCGCCTTGTTCTGCACCGACTTCGTCTACAGCTACACCTCGGTGCAGGGGATCGTCTACAACCAGGCCGGGTACCTTGAGGCGGGCTGGGCCTCGTTCTCTCTCCTGTGGGGTGCAGCCGCGCTGCACGGCTCGATGCGGACACTCTCCGATCCCGCCCCTGTACAGGAGCACCGGGCCACGAAGCCCAGGCTCGGCCTGCTCGCGGGTTCATCGCTGATGGTTCCTGCCGTTCAGATCAGCCAGGAGATCCGGGGCGAGCGGGTCGACGCGCCTTTCGTGATCGGTTCGTCGGTCGCGCTGTTCCTCTTGCTAGTGGTCAGGATGGCAGGCCTGGCGCGACGGGAGGAGCTGTCCGCCGCGCGCCAGAAGGCCTTGCAGGACGCCGGGCAGGCGTTGGTGGTTGCGACCGATCGCGACGGCATCCATCGAGCGGCCATGCAGTCGGCAGGCAGGCTGGCGGGAGAGACCGCTGCGGTGGTCCTGCTGGTGAATATGGACGGGAGTCCCCCCCAGGAATTCACCGTCGTCGGTGCTTCTCACGATGACGGCACGACGCTGGGAAGGGCGGTGAATCTTCCGGCCATACGGACCTGGAAACAAGCGGATCTGATCGCGCTTCATTCGATCATGGAACCCTCGGCGCGACGCGAGCTCGGCGGGCTCATTCCGATGCCGGACGAGACACGCTTCGTGTTCGTGGCGCCGCTCTTCATGCTGGATGAGATGAAGGCGCTGCTCTGCATGGGCAGTGAAGCCCCCTTGTCACGCTCGACGTGCGAGGCGCTTGAGACCCTCTCGTCTCAGGCGGCGCTCGCCCTGGAAAGCGCAGCGCTCACAGAGGATCTCCTCCGCCGGAGGAGCGAGGCCCGGTTCTCATCGCTGGTCCAGAACTCCTCGGACGTGGTCATGGTTGTCGCCGCAGACTCGTCGATGACGTACGTCAGCCCTTCGGTGGAGCGCGTGCTCGGCCACGAGCCCGCGCAGCTCACGGGCTCCAAGCTCACCGAGCACGTCCATCCCGATGACAAGGCCGAGGTGCTCCAGTTCCTAACAAGCGGAGACCGCGACGGGGACGACCCCAGGCCGGCACTGACCGAGTTCCGCCTCCTTCATCGCGACGGACACTGGCTCTATGTCGAGTCGCAGCGAACGAACCTGCTCGGCGACCCCAACGTGAACGGGATCGTGCTCAACACCCGGGACATCGGCGAGCGCAAGGCCTTCGAGGAGCAGCTCCAGCACCAGGCCTTCCACGACCGCCTCACCGAACTGGCCAACCGTGCGCTGTTCCGCGACCGGGTCGAACATGCGCTTGAGCGCCAGACCCGCGATGGGCGGCCGGTCTCGGTCCTATTCCTCGACCTCGACGACTTCAGCACCATCAACGACACGCTCGGCCACGCCCTTGGGGATCAGGTGCTAAAGGAGGTCGCCGAGCGGCTGACGGGGTGCCTGCGCGCCGCAGATACGGCGGCCCGGCTCGGGGGGGACGAGTTCGGCATCCTGTTGGAGGATGGCGGTGTCGGGTTCGAGGCCGCCGAAGTCGCCTCCAGGATCATGGCTGCATTGGAAGCTCCGATCAGGCTCGGAGGGAGGACGGTGTCTGTCCGCGCGAGCATCGGCATCGCCTCGGCACGCCCCGACGAGGTGGGCGCGCCGAAGAGCGGCGAGGAGCTCATGCGAAACGCCGACGTCGCCATGTACATGGCCATGGAGGCAGGCAAGGGGCGGTACCAGCTCTTCGAGCCGGCCATGCACGACACGGCGCTGCGCCGCCTGGAGCTGAAAGCGGACCTCCAGCGGGCCATCGACAACG
>JBOGVG010000112.1:0-6774 GCA_050692435.1 Actinomycetota bacterium | reverse complement strand
GGGTTGGGGGCGCGATGGTCCTCGCGGCGTGGGCCGGGCTGTTCTGGTTCCTTCTCCTCTCCGGCCGCGACGACCTGTACCTGTCCGCACGGACCATCTGGGTCGTGCCGATCGGCGTGGTGCTGTTGACGGCGGCGGCGCTGGGCCGGCTCGCGTCCGCGCGCGTGCGCTCCCCCGAGCCCATGCACCCGAGAGAGGCGTGGATCATGGGCCTCCTGGTGGTCCCGGTCGTGCTGGTGCTGGCGTTGCCGCCCGCGACGCTCGGCACGTTCTCCGCAGGCAAGCGAGCCGGGTTGGGCGCGGTGGGGTTCGCCGTCTCCGTGGGCGACGTGGGGAGCGGGCCCCTCACCCTCATCGACGTCGCCTCGGCCCAGTTCTCGAAGCCCGGCGAGCTGGCCCTGGCCAAGCGCGCCGGCGAGCAGGTCGAGTTCGTGGGCTTCGTGACCCGGTATCCCGACACCCCGGCCGACGAGTTCCTGCTGACACGGTTCATCGTGACCTGCTGCGTGGCCGACGCCACCATCGCCCAGGTCCGCGTGGTGAACGTGCCGCCCGGGCGGTTCGACACCAACGACTGGGTCCAGGTGCGGGGCCCGATCTACCCGCTGGGCTGCGAGGTGATCGTGAACGCCTCGTCGGTCGAGGCGGTCCCCCGGCCGGACCGGCCCTACCTCACCCCCTGACCCCTCGCCTCGCCACGCAGTCCGCGCACAGCCCGAAGATGTCGGCCTGGTGCGACGACACCGTGAACCCCCGGCGTCTCGCCGCCGACTTGGCCCATCCCTCGATCTCGCACGATGGGATCTCCACGACCCGGCCGCATCGCTCGCAGATCAGGTGATGGTGGTGGCCGGGGTCGCACAGCTTGTAGGAGAGCTCTCCCTCTCCCGACGGGAAGGTCCGCGCGTAGCCCACCTGGGCCAGGGCCTGGAGGGTTCGGTAGATGGTGGCGAGTCCGGGCCCTCCGCCCGGCCGCGACAGCCGCGCGTGCAGAGCCTGCGCCGTGACCGGACGGCCTTCCTTCTCCATGGCGCGCACGATCGCCGTTCGCTGGCGGGTGGCCCGCAGTCCGGCCCCCCCGAGCATCGCTTCGCCGGTCCTTGTGCCGCGGTCAATCTCGCGCCTCATCCCGCTGCCCCCCGGGCGTGGCGTCGGGCGGCCCGTCGGCCGGCGACCATGGCCACACCGAACACCGCCACCGCCGCGATCACGATGGTTCCGCCCGGCGAGATCTCGCCATGCACCAGTGCAGCAACCAGGCCGCCCACCGTGGCGACCAGCCCGGCGGCCACGGCCAACACCATGGAGCCCAGGAAGGAGTGGGCGAGGCGCGACCCGGCCGCCACCGGGATCACGAGCAGTGACGCGATCAGCAGGAGCCCGACGACCCGCATCCCGGCCACGACGAGCAGCGCGGTCAGGACCACCAGGAGCACGTTCAGCCGGTCAACGGGCAACCCGGAGGCCCGGGCCGTCTCCTCGTCCAGGGCGACGGCGACGAGCTCCTTGTAGAACAGGGCCACGGTCACCACGACGAACACGCAGAGCAGGGCGATCGCCGCGACGTCGAGCCACGTGATCGTGAAGATCGAGCCGAACAGGAACCCGATGGCCGAAGCGTTCAGGCCTCCGCTCGAGGACAGGACCACCAGCCCCACGGCCAGTCCGGTGTAGAAGATCAGCGCCAGGGAAAGGTCTCCGGCCAGGCGACCCTTGGCCCGGAGGAACTCCAGCGCGACCGCCCCGGCGACGGCGATCACCATCGCGCCTCCCAGGGGCGCGAGCCCGGCGGCGATGCCGATGGCGACACCTGAGAACGCAAGGTGCCCGACGGCGTCGCCGATCAGCGACAGCCGCCTTTGAACCAGGAAGCACCCCACAACCGGCGCGGCGACGCCCACGGCCCCGCCGGCCAGGAACGCCCTGATCGCGAAGTCGAGGAACAGGCGGCTCACGGCGCCATCTCCAGGTGCGTGTGGAACTCCTCGTGGGTGATCTGCTCGATCCGGCCGTCCACGATGATCAGGATCCGGTCGCTCACCTTGTGGAAGTCGTCGGGGTCGTGCGAGACGGCCACGACCGTGACCCCGGCGTCCGTCCGCCGCCGGAGCTCCTCGGCCAGGGCGGGGCGGAGCCGCTGGTCGATCCCGGTGGTCGGCTCGTCGAGCAGCAGGAGCGTGGGGTCGGCCACCAGAGCCCGGGCCAGGATGGCGCGCTGCTGCTGCCCCCCGGAGAGTTCGAACAGGCACTCGGCCGAGAGGTCGCCCAGGCCGACGGAGTCGATGGCCTCGTTCACCTTCGTCCAGTCCTTCCGGCCCATCCGGTGGAACAGCCCCTTCGACGGCGTCAGGCCGGCGGCCACGACCTCGCTCACCGAGACGGGGAGCGAGGTCGCCATCCGAAGGCCCTGCGGGGCATAGCCGATGTGCCTTCGAACCTCGGGATCAGTGGGCGAGCCACCAAGGACGCGGACCGTGCCGGCGTCCGGACGGAGCAGGCCGAGCATTAGCTTCAGCAGCGTCGACTTGCAGCTCCCGTTCGCACCGGCGAGGACGGTGAACTCTCCCCCCTGGAGCGTGAGGTCCACGTCCGTCAGGATGGGCTCGGCCCCGTAGCCGAACCGCACGCCGGCAAGCTCTGCCGTCACGTCCCGCACCGCAGCCCCTCTCGCAGGTTCGTCAGGTTCTCCTCCATCGCCGAGATGTAGTCGAGGGGCGCCGGGTCCGACTCGAGCGTGTTGAGCGGCAGCGCCGGGACCCCGACGCTTTCGGCCACGCTCTGGCCCACTCGGCGGCCCGCATCGGTCTCCTCGTAGAAGACCACCGGCGCCGCCCGTCCCTGGTCGATGGCCTGGGCGGCGGCCTGGATCCGGGCGGCCGAAGGCTCGCTCTCCGGCGTGAGCCCCTCGATCCCCAGCTGGCGAAGACCGTAGGCGCCGGCCAGGTAGCCGAACGCCTCGTGGGTCACCACGAACGTGGTGAACGCGCAGCCCGAGAGCCCCTCTCGGAACGACGCGTCGAGGTCCACCAGCACACCGAGCGCGGCCTCCCCCCGCCGCGCGAAGCCGTCCGCGCCCGAGGGGTCGGTCGCCCCCAGCGCGTCCGCGAGCAGTCGGACGACCTCCTCCATGGCTGAAAGGTCGAGCCACACGTGCGGGTCGAACGTCTCACCCGCCCGCGGACCGATGCCGAGCTCGGCCGTCACATCGATCGCCATGCCGCCGGCATCGTCCACGGCGCGCTCCACGTCCGGCTGGAAGTCGATCTCACCCAGGTACACGACGACGTCCGCGGTCTGGATGTCGGCCCGCTGGGCCGCGGTGACCGTGGCATCGTGGGCCTCCACGCCGGGCGGGGTGAGGTCCTCCACGTCCACGCTGTCCCCGCCGACCTGTTCCGCGGCCCAGGCCAGCGGGTAGATGGCAGCTACCATGCTCACCCGGCCCTCGGAGGATCCGCCCGTGCAGGCCGCCGCCCCCAGCGCGAACAACGCGACGGCGAGCCCGGCGACGGGCCTCGAGCAGAGCCTCATGGGCCGATCCTAGACGAGTATGATTATCAATTTCAACCGTGGGCGCCGGCTCGATATCGGGTACGGGCCGTCGAGTTGACCGACGGTCAACGGCCGTAATAGGGTCCGTGAAGCGCGTCATTGCAGGTCGAACACATCCTGCCCCCGAAGGAGGTGCTGCACATGCAGTTGCGCAGACCCGTTCTCGTCCTGGCGGCGTTCCTTGGGCTACTCCTGCCGGTCTCGAGTGCCGGCGCGTCTCCCGATCCGCCGAGGGAGACCGACGACGACGCCGTGGACAGCCCCATCGAAGCCGCGGAGGCGCTCGACGAACATCAGCACGGCGGCGCCGGAGGACACCTCCCGGCGTCCAGCGAGAACGTCACGCTCGTCGGCATGGAAGACCTGACGAACGTCGCCGGCGGCATCAGCGACGTGGGGACGTTGGGCACGTTCGCCTACCTGGGCGCGTTCAACCCCGAGTGCGCCGGCCGGCCGGGGGCGCAGGGAACCGGGGTCCACGTTGTGGACATCAGCGACCCGGCGAACCCCACGAAGGTTGAGTTCATCCCCGCCCACGCCAACAGCTACGTTGGCGAGGGCGTGCACGCGATCCGCGTGTCGACTCCCTCCTTCACCGGTGACGTCTTGGTCCACAACAACGAGCCCTGTGACGGGGCGCAGCCGTTCGAGGGCGGGATCTCCATCTGGAACGTGACCGATCCTCTGAACCCCGTGAAGCTGGCTGGCGGCGTGGGTGACAACACCCCAGCCGCCTCGCCGAACATCAACGGGGTGCACTCGGTGCACAGCACGTTCGCCTGGTATGTGCCGGGGGCGAACCCGCCGGCAACCGGCCGGGCCTTCGCGATGATGGCCGACAACCAGGAGGTCGCAGACGTCGACATCATCGAGATCACCGACCCCAGCAACCCGGTGATGGTGTCGGAGACCGGGTTCAACGAGTGGCCGGCCGCCCAGTCGCCGCTGGCCAACGGAGACACCGTCTTCAACCACGACTTTCAGATCAAGCAGATCGGGACGAAGTGGCTGGCCCTGGTTTCCTACTGGGACGCCGGTTGGGTGATCCTCGACGTCACAGACCCGACGACGCCAGTGTTCGTGAACGATTCCGACTACCCCACACCGGACCCGCTCACGGGCTTCGATATCCCAGAGGGGAACGCCCACCAGGCCTGGTGGAGTTCGAACAACCAGTTCTTCCTGGGGACCGACGAGGACTTCTCCCCCACCAGGACGAGCTGCGCCATCGAGACCGGGCCGAACGCGGGCGCCACTCCATGCGGCGAGTTCGGGTTCACGCCGGACATCAACACGTTGTTCCCCGGAGGCTTCTCCGGCACCACGGTCTGGGGTGGCTCCGGGTGCAACGAGGACGTCGACGGGAACGGCACGGGCGACCGCAACGAGGTCCTGGCCAGCGTGACGAAGGCCCAGACCGGGGCGGACGCCATCGTCTTCACTCGCGGCGTGTGCTTCTTCTCGGACAAGATCCATACCGGCGAGTTGGCCGGCTACGCCATGGTCTTCATCGGCCAGAGCCACGCCGGCAGCCGACTCGGGCTCCTTCCCGACGGGTTCATCTGCGGCGGACAGGGCAGCCCGATCGACGAGACGGCCGCGGCCGGCTGTATCGGCCATCGGGCCATGCACAACCTGTTCAGCGATCCGCCCGCGTACACGGGCGGCGACACGTTGGACATGCCGGCCAAGGGAACCCTGGGGGAGACGATCTCCGCGGTCGGGGGCGTGTTCGACGGGTGGGGCTACGTCCACCTGCTCAACGCGAGCACCCTGGCGGAGATCGACGCCTATGCCGTTTCCGAGGGCCTAGACCCGGCCTTCCAGAGCGGGTTCGGGAACCTCACGGTGCACGAGGTCCAGACCGACCCGCGGGCCAACGTCAACCTGGCGTACTTCTCGTACTACGACGCCGGGTTCCGTGTGGCCAAGTTCGGGAAGAATGGGATCCAGGAGGTCGGGCACTTCATCGCGGAGGGCGGAAACGACTTCTGGGGGGTCGAGCCGACCCAGGCGCTGAACCCCGCCGGCAGGGGTGCGCCCCTCCTCCTCATGAGTGACCGCGACAGCGGCCTGTGGATCTTCCGGTATACGGGCGATTAGCCTGCACTGGGGCGGGCCAGACGCGAACCGACCCCCGGATGAACCGGGGGTCGGTTTGCCGTTCGGGCTCAGCGCTGCTGTGTTGCGTCCCGAATCCGACTTGACCGCATGTCGCGTTTCGTCATAGGTTAACTTGCTTGGTTCGCGTCGTTGCAGGTCGAACACGTCCTGCCCCCGAAGGAGGTGTTGCCGACGCATTTGCGCAAGCCTTCCGCCCTTCGCGGAACTCTCAGGCTCCTCTCCGCGCTCCGCTTCGCCCACTAGTTGAGTCGGGCGCTATGGAGGGAGGTGAAGGAAGAACGCCAACAGAAGTGATCGGCCCCAACCATTGAGCACGAAGGAGAGGCGCATGCATAGGAAGAGATCGGTGATCCTGAGCGTCGTGGTGGCCCTGTCCACTCTGCCGTTCTTCGCTGGGGTCGGCACCGCGCACATGGACCCCAACGGTGGGGCGGACCGGATCGTCAACACCAAGAAAGAGGTGTATGCCGAGACACACCAGCACGGCCCCTCCTCCGGGCACCTTCCCGCCGTCAACGAGAACGTCGAGTTCGTCGGGAAGCAGAAGCTGACCAACAGGCCGGACAAGATCTCGGACGTGGCCATCCTGGGCGACTACGCGTATCTGGGCGAGTGGGCCGGAGGACTTGCCACCGGAGCCTGCCGGGGCGGGATCTTCGTGGTGGACATCTCCGACCCGAGTGATCCGGAGAAGGTCAACTTCCTCCCGAGCCACGCGGGAACGTACGCGACGGAGGGGGTCCAGGCTCTGACCATCAACCCAGGGGACCCGAACGAGTACGACCTCCTGGCCGTCAGCAACGAGGCCTGCACCGGGCGGGGGATCGGCGGCATGACCCTCTGGGACGTCACCGACCCACTGAACCCGGTCAAGCTGTCGGAGCACGGCGGTGATTACACCAACGGGGACATCGACTCCACCGACACGGACCCCGTGGCCCACGAGTCCCACAGCATCAAGGTGTGGCAGGACGGCGACAGGGTGTACGCGGTAGCCATCGACAACAACGAGGGGCTCGACCTCGACTTCTTCGAGATCACCGACCCGACCGACCCGGTGATCCTGTCCGAGACCGGGCTGGAGGAGTGGCCGACCGT
>JBOGVG010000111.1:0-6221 GCA_050692435.1 Actinomycetota bacterium | reverse complement strand
GGCCAGGAGACCACCCAGCACGGCCGACGGATGGCCTCCGCAACGTCGGCGAGCAGACCTTCCGGTTCGCAGAAGGCTGGCGAGCTATCGCTCGCATGAAGTAGTCAACACAGGGAGAGACGGGTTCAGGTCGAAGAGCTGCGGTCGCGCGGGCGCCGAGGCCACATCTGCGCCAGACTCGATCCAGATCTGTGCGTCATGGCCTTGATGCCGACCCCACTCCTTCCAGGCTATGTCCCTGCTCACCGCCCTGCCGTACTTCATAGGCCAGGTCCTCAAGAGTGAGAGGTGGGGCCAGTGCATAGCCCTGTCCGTAGCTCACGCCGAGGTCTCGCAGGATGGTTAGGGTCTGGTGGGTCTCGATCCCATCGGCAGTGATCGTTGCCCCCGCCTCTGAACCGAACCGCACCAGGAACGACACCAAGTCCCGTTGCGACGTATCGGAGTCCATGCCACGGATCGCGCCGGGATCAAGTTTGAGTACATCCGGTCGGAGACGAAGGACGTCCATGAGGCCGGTGTATCCCCCACCCACACGGTCGATGGCGAGCCTGACGCCGTGAGCCCGGAGGTCGTGAACCGCCTCCGCAAGCCTGCGGTCGCTATCGATGGTTTCATGAAGGGTTAGCGCGACGATGATCCGGTCTCCAGAAGCCGAGGCGAGCGTGTCCCGAAGAATGGAGGAGCTCAGCGCTTGGGGGGAGCGGTTCATCCAGAGGAACCTCCCGGAGGGCAGTTCCCCCAGATGCGCCAAGGCGACTTGCATCGCCGCTCGCTCCAAGTCGAGGCCCAGCCCGATCTCCGCGGCCTCGGCGAACCGTTCTTGCGGACTCGCGCGGTCTCCTTCGAACCGGGCGAGGGCCTCGTAGCCCACGATGGCAAGCGAAGCGAGGTCGAGGATGGGCTGGAAGACCATGCGGAGGCCGCCTCGTTCCAGCACGCTTCGGATCCGCTCCACGGTCTCCAGCCGTTTCTGATGGGCCGCGGATTCCGCCTCGAGGTCGTGGGCGATGAGCCCAGCCAGCACGGTCATGAACTCCGCGTCTCGGTCTCGAAGGGAGGGATCGGCCGTGTGGCTCAGGCAACACAGGCTCCCATAGATCCGGCCATCTGAGAACCGGATGGGAACCCCGATGTAGGAGCCGATGTCGGCTTCCCAGGTGGCCTCGATATCCCGTAACCGGACGTCCGATTTCGCATCCGGGATGACTCGGGGCAGTTGTCCTTGCACCACCCTCCAGCAGTAGGTGTCCCAGACGGGTGCTCCCGCGCCCACCTCGAGGCCGAACGACTCGGCGTTTCCCTCAAGGTTTCGGCAGACCTGCTCGTCCTCGGTGAACTCTGAAACGAGGGCGACCTCCATCCCGAGTTGCTTTCGGGCAAGAGCCAGGACTCGCTCGATGGCATCTCGAGCGGGCCCCAGGATCAGAGGGGGGATACCATCGGAGTCGGACTCCCCGGTATCGGCCTCCGGCGGGGGAAGGGTCAGGATCTCTGACATCTGCCGTACCTCCCAAGGGACGGTACGGAGGACGGTACGGAGCGACGACGCGGAGGTCAATCAGGTGTCCGGGGGGATTGCATCATCCCCCACGTGGCGGACGTCGACGGCGGTGTGGAGTCGAGCCTTCGGGACACGTTCAGCCCCAACTCGCTGATCAGGGATGTGATGTAGAAGTACCCAGGCCGAATCCTCGGATCGCGGGCGTCGATCCCGAGACGTGCCTGGGGCTCGGCGTCCCCATTCACCTGGTGCCCCGGGAGCGTCTGGTTTCACGACATGGTTCACAGGTGTCTCGCGACATCGTGCACACCTCAAGTCAAGGGGGTGTTTCGATGTCGTTGGATTGGGATCGTGGTGGGGTGGGATCTAGGCCCAGATGGAGGATTGACGCGGGCATCGGCCCCGCGCACTCTCAGACTGCGGTGGCGGAGACGGATCGCTCTGCGGAAACTGCCCGAGGCTCGCGCTCTTCCTCCCGTGTGGTCGTCGCGGGCGGGCCTGACTCCCTCACGGCCCCCTTCGTCGCAATCGCTGGGTTCGTTCTCGTCCTCCTCTTCTTCGGGAGGTACCAGCCCGGGCTGTTCATGGTGCTCTTCCTCCTCGGCTTCCCCCTGTTGTTCGGCTGGGCGACAGCCTCCCTGGTCCGGAGCAAGGGCGGGTCATTCTCCTCGGGCTTCCTACTCGGGTTCTTCCTCGGTCCGCTCGGGCTGATCCTCGCGGGCATGTGGAAGCCGGACCCGAGGCGGCGCCGGCATCACTCCCCCTTCGAGGCCGCCGGAACGGAGACCGGGGGTGCGGAGACGGGAGGCATGGCTCCGAGCACGGCCGCAGCCTTCGCCCGGGCGGAGTCCGGTCGCCGGCGGCGGCTGTGGCTCCTCGTCGGCATCGTCGCCTTCTACGCCGTGCTCTGGACGGGGTACCTGGGCCGGGCGGACGACGGCGCAACGGACGGTACGTCCTCACCGACCCTGGAGCTCGTCGCAACGGGCGGACTCTTCGCGGGCGCCATCTACGTTTTCCTGTCTCCACGGCTGCGGCGACGGAGGGCGATGCGTCGCGCGGCGAGCCGCCTCGGGCTCTGGTTCGCGCCCCGGGATCCCTTCAATCTCCTCGCGATCCCCCTCCCGGCATTCCGCGCGCAGCGGGCACAGCTGCGGAACGTGCTATGGGGGACCTTGAGTGAGCGCAACGTCGTCGTCTTTGACAACGGGTACGACCCGGCGTGTCTCGTCCAGATCGCCCTCGACTGCCCGCCGATCGGCGTCTATCCCGAGAGCCGCATCACCGTGGCGCTCCACGCATCCGGCTTGCGCGACATCGAGTTCGAGTCGGAGGAGTTCAACCGGGCCTTCACGGTGAAGTGCGACGACCGCCCGTTCGCAAACGCCCTCATCGACGGCCGCATGATGGCGCGGCTCCTCGAAGACCGGTCGAGGTGGGGTTTCGAGATGGTCACCGGCTGGGCCTTCTGCGTGGGCTGGGGCGAGCCGTCGGAGGATCCCGAATTGCTCCTCGGGAGGGCCACGGCATTCGTCGAGCACATCCCGCGGGCGGTTTGGGACCTGTACCGACCTCAGGTGGAGCGAGCGGCCGACGCGCAGCAGCCTGGGTGAACCGAGGATCCTGGCCCTCCCCACAGCGCGCGCAAGGCGTAGCTCATCCGGCCAGGCTCAACGATGCGCGGGACATGTGTGCACGCTGTCCCGAGACATCACGATCGTGCACCGGTACGGTTTAACCTGACGCCGGAGGTGCGGCCCTCCCGTCATCCAGGCCAGCGCGCCTCGGCGATCGAGACTCCCAAAAAGAGCTCGCTCCCGCCACGCAGCCTCGGGTGAGGACCTCACGAGATGCCCTCGCCCCTTTCGTTCGTTCCCGGGGATAAAACAGGAGAACCTGTTATCATTTTGAGCCCACGCTCCGAAAGGGGACGGAATGAAGACGGAATCGGATCGGCTCGAGTCCCTGGCGACGGCCGTGGCGACGGCGGCTCCCGACTTCGAGGAGCGCATCGCCCTCGAGGTGTATCGCCGTCTGGCACAGGGGTCGCCCGCGCCCGCATCGGACGTCGCCGAGCGCGCTGGCGCACCGGTGGAACGAGTGGAGGAGCTCCTTGCGTCGTGGCCGGGGGTCTACCTCGACGAGGCGAAGAACGTGATCGGGTTCTGGGGACTCACGATCACGAAGCTCTCGCCCACGCACCGCCTCGAGGTCAATGGACGGAACCTGTTCGCGTGGTGTGCCTGGGACACACTGTTCCTTCCCGGCATCCTCGATGCGACCGCACGCGTCGAATCGGCTTGTCCGATGACGGGCGAGATGATTTCGCTCGTCGTCTCGCCGGGAGGAGTCGTCGAGTCCTCACATCCAGGGGCCGTCGTGTCCTTCCTGACGCCGGAGCGAGACTTCGACGGCGACGTGATCCAGAGCTTCTGCCACTTCGTTCACTTCTTCGCCTCCCGCAAGGCGGGAGGGGCCTGGACAGCGGAGCACCCGGGGACGTTCCTGCTCTCGCTCGACGACGCGTTCGAGCTCGGGCGTCGCGTGAACGCCCTGAACTTCCCGTCCGTGCTCGGGGGCGGGCGATGAGGGCGAGCGCGGCGGCGACTTCCGCCCCCGACATCGGGCCCGAGGCTCTCTCCAGGTACTTCCGGGTCCTCGGCGACCCGACGCGCCTTCGAATCATCGAGGCGCTCCTGGAGCGGGAGCGAACGGTCTCCGAGCTCGTCGATCTCATGGGCGCGCCCCAGAGTCGTGTTTCCAACCATCTGGCGTGTCTGCGGTGGTGCCGGCTCGTCGAGTCGGAGCGGCGTGGGCGCACCGTCGTCTACCGCGTGACAGACGACCGTGTCTCTCGGGTCCTGGCGCTCGCCGCCTCGCTTGCCGAACCGAACTGCGACCACCTGGCGTCGTGCAAGCGGATCGGACCGGAGTGGATCTGAGGGAGGAAACGGATGACCGAGCGCAGCGGGTACGACCTCGCCGTCATCGGCGCGGGGAGCGCGGCCTTCGCCGCAGCCATCAGGGCGACGTCGCTCGGGGCTCGCGTTGCCCTGATCGAGCGCGGAACCATCGGGGGGACGTGCGTGAACGTCGGGTGCATCCCCTCGAAGCACTTGCTCGCCGCGTCCCACGTGTATCGACAGGCCGGAGATCATCCGTTCGTGGGCGTTGAGACCCGGCAGGCGGGCGTGGGACTCCCCGCCCTCATCGCCAGGAAGGGCCAGTTGATCGAGGAGCTGCGCCAGGAGAAGTATGTGGACCTCGCTGCGCACCACGGCTTCGAGGTCATCCGCGGCCACGCGACGTTCGCAGGGCCCGATCGCCTGCACGTTGACGGCCGCGAGATCGGGGCTACGCGCGTCGTGATCGCCACGGGCTCGGCGCCCTGGCCGCCGCCGATCAAGGGCCTCCACGAGGCCAGCTACCTGACGTCGACCACCGCGATGGAGCTCTCCGCGCTCCCGGAGTCCCTCGTCGTGATCGGAGGCAACTACATCGGGCTGGAGCTCGGGCAGGTCTTCGCGAACCTCGGTTCGAAGGTCACGATCGTCGAGGCCTTGGATCGCATCGCCCCGCTCGAGGAGCCGGAGATCTCGGAGGCGATGACCGAGATCCTCGAATCCCAGGGCATCGGGGTCGTGACCTCGGCGAAGGTGACCCGCGCGGAGGGAGGGACGCCGAAGGCGGTCGTGGCCGAGACCAGCGGCGGGAAGGTGCGGCTGACCGGCGCCGAGATACTCGTGGCCACGGGCAGGCGCCCCGTGCTGGATGAGCTCGACCTGGAGAAGTCCGGCATCCAGCTGGACGATCGAGGCAGACTCGTGTTAGACGAGACGCTGCGAACCACCAACCCGAACGTCTTCGCGGCGGGGGACGTGACGGGGGCTCCGCAATTCGTCTACCTCGCCGCCGCCCAGGGGACTCTCGCCGCGGACAACGCCGTCGCCGACGCGGGGCGGCGGATGGACTACACCGGCCTTCCGCGGGTCACGTTCACGACGCCGACCATCGCGGCGGTGGGACTCACCGACGAGCAGGTCGTCGCCGCCGGGTACGCATGCGAGTGCCGCGTCTTGCCTCTCGAGCACGTGCCGCGAGCACGGGTGAACCTCGACACCGCCGGGCTGATCAAGATCGTGGTAGATCGGTCGAACGGCCGCGTGTTGGGAGTCCACGTGCTGGCCGAGGGGGCCGGCGACGTGATCCTGGCGGGCGTCTACGCGGTGAAGTTCGCCTTGACGGTCGAAGATCTGGCCGACACCTGGGCACCGTATCTCACGATGGCGGAGGGGATCAGGCTCGCCGCCCAGACGTTCACGCGAGACGTCTCGATGCTGTCGTGCTGCGCAGCGTGACGAGGGGATCGAAGGATGAACCGGCCGCTCACTCATGCGGGACACCGCCCGGCGCGAATCCTGCTGACGGCCCTGGCCGTGCTCCTGGTGATGACCGCGTGCACCCCGAGCGGCGGCGGCCCGCGGGCGGGAGAGCCGAGCGGCGCCGACTCGAGCGGCGGTGGAGAAGCGGATCGTAGCGAGCCCGGAACCGTCCGTGACCTCGCCTCGATCGCGACCCTCCGGGACCAGTTCAGTCGCGACGCCGGGACGGTTCGTCTGATCCTGCTGATCTCCCCCACCTGAGCGACGTGTCTGGCTGGCGCCAGTTGGGTGCAGCGGGAGATCCTGGAGGCGAACGAAGGGGCGCACATCCGGGT
>JBOGVG010000110.1:0-4311 GCA_050692435.1 Actinomycetota bacterium | reverse complement strand
GATGGAGGATCGGTACCCGTCCACGACGGAACACCAGTGGGTGCACCTCGAGTACCCGTACCCCGATGCGGCCCGCGAGCTCAACCGGTGGTTGCCCCTGGTGAAGTGGTTCCTCGCCATCCCCCATTACGTCGTGCTCGCGTTCCTGTGGGTCGCGACCGTCGTCGTGGTCATCGTGGCATGGTTCGCCATCGTGTTCACCGGCAGGTATCCAAGGGGCATGTTCGACTTCGTGGAGGGCTTGATCCGGTGGCACAACCGGGTCATCGCATATGCCTTCGTCCTGGTGACCGATGTGTACCCTCCGTTCCGACTGGCCCCGTGACCAGGTGGTTCGTGGCGCGACACCTCAGCGGATCGCAGAACCGAGCAACGAGACGACCCGCGTGCGGTACTCCTCGCGGTGCGCCCACAAGCCTTGGGTGTGCCCGGTGTCGGGCAGCAACCACAGCGTCACGTGGTCGGATGCGCGCGATCCCGGCGACGGCGCCCAGCACGGCGTTCGCCGCTTGCTGTTCCCTCCCGTGGGCGCTGTGGCACGCGCCGGTGTCCTTCCTCGACACCGGCTACGAGGACTTCTCGTTGCTGCTCCTGCCGGGGTTCCTGATCGCCGCAAGAGGTCGCGACAGACCGCGAAGCGCTGACGACGCCCTGATCCCCGAGCGACCCCGATGGCCTCGAGTCGCGCGGTCCCTCGCGCGTACGGCTCGACGACCATGCCCTGCAACCCAACGAAGACTGGTGCAATCATGTCGCGTGGAGTAGGAGAAGTGTCAGCCTATGTACGACTCTCGGAGCCCGTCGCCAACGACGCGATCGACCCCCCCCACCGCCGAGCCCGCTCGATCTCCCCGTCCTTGAGCGGCCCCTCTGTCTCGGTCACGAAGAAGCTCTCGGGCTCGGCGATCACGCGATAGCCCTTACGATCGAGCTTCTTCGTCATGGTCCTGGCGGCCGATCCGGTGAGGATGCGCGACTTCTCGAACCGGGTATCGAAGCATGCGGCCGCCACGCCGTTCACTTCCGGGAGGCGGTCCAGGAGCCCGCGCACCGCCGGCGTCGGCTGGTAGTCGAGCGGCTCACCCTTCGCCTCGGCGACCTCCGCGGCCTTCTCGAGCGCCTTGCGGCCCACGGACGTGGGCAGGCCGTGCGCGTGCGTCGGCGCGCCTACCACCAGCAGATCCACGTCGGTCGGCTGATCACCCGCCGGCCCGACATCGACGTCGCCGGCTCCGCGGAGGCCATCCGCGACAGCTTCGGCGATCAGCGCCGTGTTGCCGTAGATCGATTCGTAGATCACGGCGATCTTCATGCGCTCCCCCTCTTTCAGGTCCCGCCGTCAAGAGCTCGACGTCCCGGTAGGAGAGGCCGAAGCGCAGGTACCAGCGGACCGCCAGGGTGATGACCTCGGGCGGGAACCGGTACCCGTAGAAGGCTGACCTGTGCGCTGGTCGGACAGGAAGATGCCGGCGTGATCTCATCGCGCGAGTCTCCCTGATGCCGACGCCGGCAGCCAATGCAACAGTGCCGCAGCCGCCGCACGAAGCGACCATTTCCCGGAACCTCGCACCTTCGAACGTCGGGCCGGGGACGAACCTCTACCTGTCGCTCCAGGACCGGGAGGACCCCACGAGGTTCCTTCACGTGATGATCTTCGACGACGACGCCGCCGAGGACTTCACGCGAACTCGGATGCCGTGAAGCGGTTCACCAAGGTGCTGTACCCGGAGACCGTCGACGGCGTCACGTTCGAGGGGTACACGGCGGTCGGCCCGGGCTGAGTCCGGCTTGTTTGAAAGTGCGGTACGGCCCCCGGGAGAACCCGGGGGCCGTCCCCTCTTCCTGGCTACGATCCGGGGCTACGGGCCCGTGTACGAGGCGAGATACAGGCCGTAGTCGCGGTCGCTGAAGGCGACGACCCGCCTTCCGTTGACGAACTTGTCGGTCAGCTGGACGCCCCAGAAGTCGTTGCCGCCCTGGTCGATGAACCGGCCGATCTCTGTGATGCCCGTCGCGTCGAACCTGGCCACCCGGATCCCGCCGGAGTAGTGGGCGAAGTACGCCAGGTTGGCGTCTGGCCCCCGGCCGGTGGCCACCTCGTGGACGTCGACGTCGCCGAACCCCACGGCGAACGTCGGGTCGCTGGCCTCCGAGATGTAGAACTGGTCGATCTCCTGGAGGGTGTTGGCGTCGAGCAGACGAGAGCCGCCCCAGCCGCTGAAGAACGACGTGGCGTCGATCTTCCCGTTGCCGATGTCGCCGATGTTCGGCTCGAGGTCGCCCGGATCATTCAAGGGGTAGGGCACCTTGTAATCGGGCGTCCGGTCGAACAGCAGGTGCATCAGCCGGTGCCCAACGCACAGCCCGGGGATGGTCACGGTGAAGGTGTGGCCCTGGCTCCCGCACAGGGTCGCGTCCGGCTGGGCGCCGGCCCCGGACCCGGCGTGGTGGTTGGCGATAATCACCGCGTCGTACCCGGCGATCTGGGCCTGCTCGACCTTCTCCGAGAAGAAGCATGCCTCGAAGGGGTTGTTCGGGTCCTCCACCGGCCCCCGCGATAGCATGAGGATCTGATCCTCACCTGGCGCGGTCACCGGATCGAGCACGGTGGCCGGGGGGATCTCCGAGGCGTCGCCCGCAGGACATCCGTACCCGCCGAACACCACCGGCCCGTTCACCCGCTGGTCTGGAAGCGTCGAGATCGGGATGGTCCAGGAGAACTCCTCCGCCGTGTATCCGCCGGCGGCGGGCCCTCCCACGACATCGAAGATCAGCCGGAACGGCGCGAGGTCCTCGTCGGTCCCGATGAACAGGGTCCCGTCCTCGTTCCACTCGCCCTGGTGGGCCTCACCCTCGGGCGGGCACACCGTGGGAACGTGCGCCTCGCAGGGCGCGTAATCGAAATCGTCGATGAACGTCGGGTTGGAGGGATCGTCGACGTTCAGCAGAACCCAGCCGGCGTCCCAGTAGGAGATCATGGCCAGCCAGTGCCCGCCGATGAACCTGACGTCGAAGTCGTGGCTGGTGGGGAAGTTCCCGAACGCGTTGACGGTGGCGCTCGGCCAGTCCCCGATGCCGGTCTCAGCGATCAGGACCGGATTGCGGGGATCGGTGATCCGGAAGAAGTCGAGGTCGTTCGGATCCTCGTCGTTGTCGATGGCGATCACGTAGGCATTGGCCCCGGCCTGCCAGGCCATCGCGCTGTGTGAGTCGTGGGCCACCGGATCGACGTTCGTCGGTTTCGTGAAGTGTCCATCCGTGTAGTCGCCGCCGTCCTCCGACAGCTTCACCGGGTTGAGCGGGTCGGTGACGTCCCACAGGGTGAGACCGCCGATCCCCCGAGGGCCGCAGCTCTCGTTGCTCACGACCAGGAGGTCGCCGGTGAAGGACGCGGTCTCAACGTGGAGGGCGTGCACACCCTCCGTGGCGTAGGTGTCCTGATGGCTCCGGAGGTAACCCACTTTCTCCGGGTCCTGCGGGTTGGAGATGTCGACCACGTACGCGCCACCCCGGCACTGGGGCGAGGGGAGACCGGCCGTCCACACTCCCAGATAGGCGTAGTCACCCAGGACGGCCACATCGGAGATCCGATCGGCCTTGGTTGTGAGCTTCGCCGTGCCGAGGACCTCGACGTTCGACTTGGTGGACGGGAGGTGCCCAGACGAGGGGCCGTGTTGGTGGGAGTAGTGCCCGAAGATCTCCTCGTCGGTGTCGCGGGTCGTGTCGGCAGATCGGTCGTGCCTGGCTCGTTCAGGATTGGAGCCTGCTGATGACGGGCCGGCCATGCCCACGACCAAGCTCAGCGCTGCGAGGAAGACAAGATGTCGTCCCTTCATTCCCCCTCCTTCAGCGATGTCGAGTGATGTTGGATCCCGGCGTGCAGGTTCGGGTGCAAAGGTATGCGGCGGCTCCACCCCCTTTCGAGCCCGGATCGGCCGGGCTGCTGCCTCGTGTGGAAAACCTGGGGAAACCTACCCGATTTCCGGCGGCACCTGCAACTCAAGTTGGTTCATGACGCCGATTCGAGCGTCGCGACGGGCGGAAAACCTAGCTTCATCTCGGAAGGTGAGGCTAGCGCAGGCGGTGTACCTGAAGACCGTCGACGGCGTGACGTTCGAGAAGTACACTTTGGTCGGGCCGGGCTCGGCCTGAGCGGATACCCGAGGCTCAGCCCGGCGCGTCTGCATCGTGCGGCTGCTCCTCCTTGTGTGCGCCCTGCTCCTCCCCGGCCTGCTCCTCCTCGTGGCCGGGCGCGCCGTGGCCGGGTTCCTCGTGGGGTGTGAACGCGATGACGGCCGCAGAGGTCAGCAC
>JBOGVG010000109.1:0-31982 GCA_050692435.1 Actinomycetota bacterium | reverse complement strand
CGCGCCGCCCGCGCCGCCCGTGCCGCCACCGCCGCCGGGCGACCCCTCGCCGCCCGGGCAGTCCTCACCCTAGGCCCTCCGCCTCGTACGGGGGAGGGCCGCAGCCCTCGAGCATGGTGGCGCGGCGGACGTCGGTGGTGAGCCACGCCCACACCCCCGCGTAGGCGATGGCGACCGCACCCAAGCCGACGGCAGTGGGCCGCGCCCCCCACGTCGTGGCCAGCCATCCCGTGATCAGGCTAGAGATGGTAAGCGTGAGCGTGATGAGGGCGGCGTCGAAGGCGAAGATCCGGCCCCGGATCCGGTCCGGGACGACCCGCTGGAGCCCGTACGACGACAGGATCCACTGCGCGCCACCGCCGAGGTGCGCCACCGCGACCACCAGGGCCGCGAAGGCGATGCCGGGCGTCACTCCCAACAAGGCGTAGGCCACCCCGAACGTGGTGAGGGCCACGCCGATGGCCCCGAACAGCCGCCGGTCGTCGGGCCCGGCCAGCCTCCGCCCTAGGAACGGCCCGATCAGCGCCCCCACCCCCCGGGCCGCCATCAGGATCCCGATGCCGATCTCCCCCAGGTGGAACTCCTCCTCCGCGAATACCGAGATCAGGACCAGCACGCCGGCCCCCAGACCGAAACCGGCCTTCACCGCCAGCAGGGCCAAAACCCGGTGGTCCTTCCTTGCGTATCGCACCGTCTCGACGGTGGCCCGTACCACGCCGGAGTGCTCGGTTCGCTCCCGAACCTCGGAGAAGGGGCGATGGATGGCGGCGATGAGGGCACCGGAGGAGGCGAAGGACGCCGCGTCGATCACGATCGCCGTGTCCCGCCCCAGGGTGGCCGCCACCAGGCCCCCCACGGCCGCCCCTACCGCGAGCATCGTGCCCCACAGCGACCCGGCCAGGGCGTTGGCCGGCCCCAGGTCCTCCCGGTCCACCAGGTTGGGGAGGGCCGCCGACGACGCCGGGTCGAAGGCCGCGCTGAACGAGGAGATGACGGCGATCAGCGGGTAGACGAGCCAGACCGTCTCGGCATCCCGCACCGCCAGGAACCCCAGGCACAGCAGGGCTCGGGCCACGTCGCAACCCACCATGAGGTTCTTCCGGTCCAGCCGGTCGGCCAGCGCGCCCCCTACGGGCGACGTGAGGAAGAACGGGATTTCCTGGGCCCCGATGAGGAGCCCCACCGCGAGCGCCGACTCCGTGAGATCCAGGACCAAGCCGAGCAGGGCGACCAGCAGGAACCAGTCGCCTCCCAGGGAGATGGCCGAGGCGATGTACAGCTTTCGGAAGTCGGAGTTCCGCCGGAGCAGCGACAGGCCGGCCCGCAGGCCTCCAGCGGACTCGACCGGTTCGCGCTCCGACACGGCGATTGGCAGACTACATTGCAACCATACGAGGGGAGGGGACGAACCCATGCTCGAGCGGTTCACGTGGTTCAGGCAGTCGGCCATGCGGTTCGAGGGTGACGGGCTCACCGTGTACATCGACCCGTGGGGGACGACCCCCGTCGACGAGCCGGCCGACGTCATCCTCATCACCCACGCGCACTTCGACCACTTCCAGCCCGATGAGATCGAGCGGCTGCGCAAGACGGACACGAAGCTCGTCGCCCCCCACGACGTGGCGAAGGAGCTGTCCGGCGACGTGACCGCGGTGGCGCCGGGCGAGTCGCACGAGGTCGGCGGGGTGAAGTTCTCCACCGTCTCCGCTTACAACGTGGTCGAGCACCGGCTCGGGGCCCACCCCAAGGCGAACAACTGGGTCGGGTACGTGATGGAGCTGGGGGATAGCACCTACTACCACTCCGGGGACACCGATCACGCGCCGGAGCTGGACGACGTCCGGGCCGACGTGGCGATGGTAACGATCGGGGGCGACCCGTACACCATGGGACCCGAAGAGGCGGCCGGACTGGTGAAGGCGATCGGCCCGAAGCTCGCCGTCCCCATGCACTTCGGGTTCGTGGTGGGGGAACGGGGCTTCGCGGACCGGTTCCGCGATAGCGCCGCGCCCATCCCGGTGGAGGTCATGGAGCCGGCGGCCGGCTGGGGACCGCCGCCGGGCGGGTAGTATCGGCTCGGACGTTGACGAGGGGGAGGATCATGGGCCTCGGATACGAGAGCAGCCTCTACATCCTGGCCTTCGACCACCGAGGGTCGTTCCAGAAGAAGTTCTTCAGCGTCACGGGGACCCCTACGGCCGAGGAGACCGAGCGGATCTCCGACGCCAAGCACCTCATCTTCGAGGGGTTCCTGCGCGCGTTGGGGGAGGGCGCGAACCGAACCGCCGTCGGCATCCTGGTCGACGAGCAGTTCGGCACGCCGATCGCGAAGCAGGCCAAGGCCGACGACCTCATCCTCGCCATGCCCGTCGAGAAGTCGGGACAGGACGAGTTCGACTTCGAGTACGGCGAGGAGTACGGCAAGCACATCGAGGAGTTCGACCCGAGCTTCACCAAGGTGCTGGTGCGGTACAACCCGGCAGGCGACGGGGCGATGAACGAGCGGCAGACCAAGCGGTTGAAGGAACTCTCCGATTGGCTCCACGACCGGGGCCGGAAGTTCCTGTTCGAGCTGCTGGTGCCGGCCACGCCCGAGCAGCTCGAGTCTGCCGGCGCCGACGCGGATCGCTTCGACAAGGAGCTCCGGCCGGAGCTGATGCGGGGGACCATCGCCCAGCTCCAGCAGGCGGGGGTGGAGCCGGACATTTGGAAGATCGAGGGCCTCGACCGGCGCGAGGACTGCGAGGTCATCGCGGAACAGACCCGGGCCGGGGGCCGCGACAAGGTGGCGTGCGTCGTGCTGGGCAGAGGGGCGGACGACGCCGCGGTCGACCACTGGCTCAGGATGGGAAGCGGCGTGCCGGGCTATATCGGGTTCGCCATCGGCCGGAGCATCTGGTGGGATCCGTTGAGGGACTTCGTGGACGGCGACGCCGCTCGTGAGGACGTGGCGGCCCGCATCTCGGCGAACTATCTGCGGTTCATCGGCGTGTACGAGAAGGGCTAGGAGGGGGAGAGCGATGGCGGTGATCAAGACCATCGACCTGGTGGGGGTGTCCACGGACTCGTGGAGGGACGCGGCGCACCAGGCGCTGAGCGAGGCGGCGAAGACCATCCGTCAGATCGAGGGGATGGACATCCTGGGAACCTCGGCGCTCGTCGAGGACAACAAGATCAAGGAGTACCAGACGCACGTCCAGATCCGGTTCCGCTTGGAGCGATAGTCGGGACCATCTGGTGGCCCCCGATAGACTGGGGGCGTCATGCCGGCCGCGATCGTCGTCGGGACCCAGTGGGGGGACGAGGGCAAGGGCAAGGTCACCGACTACCTGGCGGATCAGATGCACTTCGTGGTCCGGTACCAGGGCGGGAACAACGCCGGCCACACGGTCGTGGCCGAAGGCCACCTGCTGAAACTGCATCTCGTTCCGTCCGGGATCCTCTATCCCCACCTCACGTCCGTGATCGCCGACGGGGTCGTGATCGACCCGGGCGTGCTGTTGGAGGAGATGGACACCCTGGCTGGGCTGGGCATCGACGTGTCGCGCCTCTTGGTCTCGGGCAACGCGCACATGATCATGCCGTATCACCTCGAGCTGGAGAAGGTCACGGAGCGCCACCTGGGCAAATATGCGCTCGGCACGACGAAGCGCGGGATCGGACCGGCCTACGCGGACAAGGCGGCCCGGATCGGCCTTCGGATCCAGGACCTGTTCGACGAGAAGATCTTCCGGGAGAAGCTGGACGTGGTCCTGAAAGAGAAGAACCTCGTTCTGACGAAGATCTACAACCGGCTTCCCCTGGAGTCCGAGTGCATCGTCGAGGACTACATGGGCCACGCACAGCGCCTCCGGCCGTATGTGGCCGACACCTCCAAGCTGATCCACGAGGGGCTACGCGCCGGTCAGAACGTGTTGTTCGAGGGGGCGCAGGGCACGCTGCTCGACCTCGACCACGGGACCTATCCCTTCGTTACCTCGTCGAATCCGGTCGCGGGCTTCGCCCTGGCGTCCGCCGGGATCGGGCCGACGGAGGTCGACCGCGTGATCGGCGTGACGAAGGCCTACGTGACCAGGGTGGGGGCGGGTCCCTTCCCCACGGAAGACACCGGACCGGACGGGGAACGTCTCGGTGAGGTCGGGAGGGAGTTCGGCGTCACCACCGGCCGCAAGCGACGGTGCGGGTGGTTCGACGCCGTGGTCGTCCGGTACGCCGCGCGGCTGAACGGTCTCACCGAGATCTTCCTCACGAAGCTCGACGTGCTCTCGGGATTCCCCGCCATCAAGGCCTGCACGGCCTACGTCGTGGACGGTGAGACCAATGGGGACTTCCCTCCTCACCAGTCGCTGTTCCACCGGGCGGAGCCGGCCTACGAGGAGCTCGAGGGGTGGGACGAGCCGCTCGGCGAGGCAGCGTCCTTCGGCGACCTGCCACCGGCGGCCCGCAAGTACGTCGACCGGCTTCGGGACCTGGTGGGCGTTCGGATCGGTGTGGTCTCCGTCGGTCCGGCTCGCGAGCAGAGCCTGCCGGTCCCATGAGGATCCTGGTCGTGGGTGGGGGAGGGCGCGAGCACGCCCTGGTGTGGCGACTGGCGCAGAACCCCACCGTGGACCGGCTGTACGCGGCGCCGGGCAACGCCGGCATCGCCGCGGACGCCACCTGCGTGCCGATCGCCCCGGAGGAGGTGCCCGAGATCGTGGAGCTCGTGGAGCGGGAGTCGATCGACCTCACCGTGGTCGGGCCCGAGGGGCCGCTTGTGATCGGCCTCGTCGACGAGCTGGAGGCGGGGGGGCGCGGGGTGTTCGGTCCTACCAAGGAAGCCGCCCGCATCGAGGGCTCGAAGGCGTGGGCCAAGGAATTGTGCGAGCGATACGGCATCCCGGCCGGGCGGTCCCGTGCGTTCACCGAGCTCGCCCCGGCCACCGCGTACGTGGACGAGCTCGAGCCGCCCTACGTGATCAAGGCGGATGGTCTGGCCGCCGGGAAGGGCGTGATCATCGCCGGGGACCAGGCCAGCGCGATCGCTGCGCTGGAGGCCTGCCTGGTGGAGCGGGCGTTCGGCGACGCCGGCGCCACGGTCTTGGTCGAGGAGCACCTCAGTGGGCGGGAGGTCTCGGCTTTCGCCCTCACCGACGGCCGCGAGGTCCTGCCGCTCGCTCTGGCCCAGGACTTCAAACGGGTGGGGGACGGCGACACCGGTCCCAACACCGGCGGCATGGGCGCCTACTCGCCCGTCCCATGGGTGGACGACGCCACCGAACGGCGGATCTGGAACGGCGTGCTGGGTCCGGCCGTGCGGGCCATGGAGGCCGAGGGCGTCCGGTACCGGGGCGCGCTGTACGCCGGGCTGATGCTGACCGATGACGGCCCCAAGCTCCTGGAATTCAACTGCCGGTTCGGAGACCCCGAGACCCAGGCCCTTGTGCCCCGCTTGCGCTCGGATCTCGGCGAGCTCCTGCTGGCCTGCGTGGAAGGCAACCTCGGCAACTACAAGGCGATCTGGACGCCGGACGTCTGCGTGACGGTCGTGGCCGCCGGGGGTGGCTATCCGGGCCGGTACGAGACTGGCTTCGAGGTGCAAGGGCTGAAGGAGGCGGAGGAGGTCGAGGGCGTCACGGTGTTCCACGCCGGCACGGCCGAGCGACGGGGTAGAGTGGTCACGTCGGGGGGACGGGTCCTGGCGGTGAGCGCGCTGGGCGCCACTGCAACGGAGGCGAGGGACCGCGCGTACGAGGCCTGTTCCCGCATCTCGTTCCGGGGGATGTACTACCGGCGAGACATCGCGGCGAAGGTGGCGGAGGAGGAGACGTGAACGGGAACGCCCCCGCGATCGGCGTGCTCGTGGCATCTCCCGCCGAGCTCTCCGTGATGCAGCAGGCGACGGCGATCCTGGAGAAGCTCGAACTCCCCCACGAGATCCGGGTGATGTCCGCGGCCCGGAACCCCGACCTCGTTGACGAGTACGCGCGAACGGCCTTCGACCGAGGACTGAAAGTGGTGATCTGCACGACCGGCATCTCCGGCCACCTCGCTTCGGCCGTCGCCGCCAGGACGGTGCTTCCGGTGGTCGGCGTCCCGGTCGGCACGGACCAGATGCGAGGCGAGCAGGCCCTGTACGTGACGGCCCAGATGCCGAGCGGCGTTCCCGTGGCCACCGTGGGGGTGGACGCGGCCGTGAACGCGGCGATCCTCGCCGCCGAGATCGTGGGGGTGGGGGATCCCGAGATCCAGGCCCGCCTGTGGAAGTTCAAGGACGACCTTGCGGAGGGCCTCAGGCTGTGACCCGCCGTCCCGCGCCGCCGCGAGGTGGCCGGTGATCCCGCGCTACACGCTGCCGGAGATGGCAGCGGTGTGGTCCGACGAAGCCCGGTTCGGCCATTGGCTGGAGATCGAGGTCCTGGCTGTGGAGGCGTGGGCTCGCCTGGGGAAGGTCCCGGTGGAGGAGGCGAGGGCGGTTCGGCACCAGGCCTCGTTCACCGTGGAGCGGGTCGAGGAGCTCGAACGGGTCACGGGGCACGACGTCGCGGCCTTCGTGCGATCCGTCGCGGAGTCCGTGGGCCCGGCCGGGCGGTGGATCCACTTCGGGATGACCTCCTCCGACGTGCTCGATTCGGGGCTGGCGCTGCAGCTCCGCGCTGCGGCCGACCTGCTCTTGGCTCGCCTCGAGAGGCTCCTCGTGGTGGTGAAGCGGACGGCCCTGGAGCACCGGGAGACGGTGATGGTCGGGCGCACCCACGGCGTGCACGCCGAGCCGACCACCTTCGGGCACAAGCTGGCGCTGTGGGCGTTCGAGCTGGACCGGGACCGCGACCGGCTCCACCGGGCGAAGGACGCCGTCTCCGTGGGGAAGATCTCCGGCGCCGTCGGCACGTATGCGCAGCTCGATCAGAGGGTGGAGGAGCATGTGTGCGGCGAGCTCGGGTTGCGGCCGGCCGAGGCCAGCAGCCAGATCGTCTCGCGCGACCGTCACGCCGAGTACATGGCGGCCCTCGGGGTGCTGGCGTCCTCCCTCGACGCGTTCGCCACCGAGATCCGGCACCTGGCACGGACCGAGGTCCGTGAGGTGCAGGAGCCGTTCGCGCAGGGCCAGACTGGCTCGTCGGCCATGCCGCACAAGCGGAACCCGGCGCGCTGCGAGCGGATCACCGGCCTGGCCCGGGTGGTCCGGGCGAATCTCCAGGTCGCACTGGAGAACGTGGTCCTTTGGCATGAGCGCGACATCTCTCACTCGTCGGCCGAACGGGTCATCTTCCCCGACTCCACCATCGCCCTCGACTTCATGCTGGCCGAGCTCACGGAGGTCCTGGAGGGCCTCGGGGTGCACCCCGAGCGGATGCGGACCAACCTGGACGCCGGGGGTGGGCTCATGTACTCGCAGGGCGTGCTCCTGGCCCTGGTGGAAGGGGGGCTGTCTCGCGACGAGGCGTACCGGCTGGTGCAGGCCGCCGCGGCGGAAGCGTGGGACGGGGGGAAGGACTTCCGAACGGAGCTCGAGGCGAACCCGAAGGTCGCCCGAGTCCTTCCGCCGAACGACCTCGACGCGCTGTTCGACCCGGCTCGCTACGTCGGGAACCTCGACGCGGTCTTCGACCGGCTGGCCAAGCTGTCCGTCAGCGAGGATCCGTGAGCCAGACCGCGAAGCTGCGCGCTCAGGGCAAGGTGCGCGACATCTACGAGGTCGGTGACGACCGGCTCGTGCTGGTCGCCACCGACCGCATCTCGGCGTTCGATGTGGTGTTGCCGAACTCCATCCCGGACAAGGGACGGGTTCTTTCGGGCATGTCGCTGTTCTGGTTCGAGCGGACCACCGACGTCGTCGGCAACCACGTGCTCTCCGCGGAGCGCCGGGACTTCCCCCACCCGTTCCGGAGCGAGCCATCGCTCGCCGGCCGGGCCATGCTCGTGCGGAAGGCCGAGGTCATTCCGGTGGAGTGCGTGGCCCGCGGGTACCTCACAGGCTCCGGGCTGAAGCAGTACCGGGCCGAGGGGCACGTGTGCGGAGTCCCGCTCCCGGCAGGCCTGGTCGAATCGAGCCGGCTGCCGGAGCCGATCTTCACACCGACCACCAAGGCCGCCGAGGGCCACGACCTCCCCCTCACCTTCGAGGAGACCGTCGACCTGGTGGGCAGGGGGCTGGCCGAGCGGCTCCGCGAGCTCACGGTCGCCGTGTACGAGCGAGGGGCGGAGGTCGCCCTGGAGCGCGGGATCATCGTGGCCGACACGAAGTTCGAGTTCGGGTTCGCCGGCGGGGAGCTGATCCTGGTGGACGAGGTGCTGACCCCCGATTCGTCGCGGTTCTGGCCGGCCGACGGGTACGCGCCGGGGAGGGTCCAACCTTCCTTCGACAAGCAGTACGTGCGGGACTGGCTGGCCGCGAGCGGATGGGACCATGAGCCGCCCCCGCCGGAGCTTCCCCCCGAGGTCGTCTCGAGGACCGCGTCGAAGTACTGGGAAGCGTACGAGCGCATCACCGGCAAGAGTTTCGACTGGTACCGTCAGCGCATGCGGGTGCCGCCGGAGTCGAACTGGGAGTCGTGCCAAGTCGATCTGGAGCGACTGCGCCGGGAGCACGGATGAAGTATCGGTGCCACGTGATCGTGTCGTTGAAGCCGGGGCTGCTCGATCCCCAGGGCAAGGCGATCGAGGGGTCGCTTCCCACGATGGGCTGGGCGAACGTGTCGAACGTGCGGGTCGGCAAGTACATCGAGCTCGTGGTGGACGCAGAGACGGAGGCGGCCGCGGTCTCGCAGGTCGACGAGATGGCGCATCGGCTGCTAGCGAACCCTGTGATCGAGAAGTACCGTATCGTTGCCTCGGCGCCCTTCCCCGGGCTGACGTTCGAGGACGTTCCGTGAGCGCCGGGAAGCCGCGGGTGGGGGTCATCACGTTCCCCGGCTCCCTCGACGACCGCGACGCGATCCGCGCCGTGAACCTCATGGGCGGGGAGGCGGTGCCGCTGTGGCACGGCCACCGGGACCTGTCCGGCGTGAACGCCGTGATCCTCCCCGGTGGGTTCTCCTACGGCGACTACCTGCGGACGGGGGCGATCGCGAGATTCGCCCCGGTCATGAACGAGGTCCGGGCCTTCGGCGAAGCGGGCGCCCCGGTCGTCGGCATCTGCAACGGGTTCCAGATCCTCTGCGAGGCCGGGCTGCTTCCGGGCGCGCTGATCCGCAACCGCCAGCTCCGGTTCGTGTGTCGGTTCGTGGACGTTCGTGTGGAGACCTCGCTCTCGCCGCTCACCGAAGGCCTGGTTCCCGGCGAGACGCTCCGGGTGCCGGTGAAGCACGGCGAGGGCCAGTTCGTGGCGAGCCGGGAGGACGTGGCGCGCATCGAGGGGGAGGGGCTGGTGGCGTTCCGGTACTGCGGGCCGGACGGGTCGGTCGACGACGAGCACAACGTGAACGGCAGCACGGGGTCGATCGCAGGGGTACGGAACGGGGAGGGGAACGTGGTGGGGCTGATGCCGCATCCCGAGCACGCCGTGGACCCCGACGTCGGACCCACCGGCGGGCAGCCCATGTTCGCCTCGCTGCTGTCTTTCGCGCTGGCCAGGGTGTGAGGTGAAGGTCGAGCAGCCCCTGCACCGGGCTCTCGGACTCACGGACGACGAGCTCGACCGGATCCGGACCACGCTCGGTCGCGACCCGAACCCGAACGAGCTCGCGATGTACGCGGCCATGTGGTCCGAGCACTGTTCGTACAAGTCCAGCAAAGTGCACCTCCGCACGCTGCCCACCGAGGGACCGCAGGTGTTGGTGGGGCCGGGGGAGGACGCCGGGGCTGTGGACGTGGGCGATGGGCTCGCGGTGGTCTTCAAGATGGAGTCGCACTCGCACCCAAGCGCCATCGAGCCCTACCAGGGCGCCGCCACCGGTGTGGGGGGCATCGTCCGGGACGTCGTCGCCATGGGGGCCCGGCCCGTCGCGCTGCTCGACTCACTCCGGTTCGGCCCACTCACCGAGGAGCGGAACCGGTACCTGTTCGCCGGGGTGGTGGCGGGGATCGGCGGCTACGGGAACTGCATCGGCGTGCCCACCGTGGGCGGCGAGATCCGCTTCGCCGAGCCGAACTCGGCGAACCCCACCGTGAACGCGATGTGCGTCGGTATCGCGCCGGCCGACCGGCTGGTGACGGCGGCCCGCGATGCGCACGAGGGCTCGCTCATGGTGCTGATCGGCGCGGCCACCGGCCGGGACGGCATCGGGGGAGTTTCGGTGCTGGCGTCTCGGACCATCGAGGAGGACGCCGCCGAGAGCCGGCCCAGCGTGCAGATCGGCGATCCGTTCGCGGAGAAGCTGCTGATCGAGACGTGCCTCGAGCTCGTGGCGAAGGATCTGCTGGAGGGGCTCCAGGACCTTGGGGGCGCCGGGCTGACGTGTGCCGTAAGCGAATCGGCGGCCCGAGCCGGGTTGGGCGCCGAGCTCGACTTGGACGCCGTTCCCGCCCGCGAACCCGGCCTGGAGGCGTTCGAGATCCTCACCAGCGAGTCCCAGGAGCGGATGCTCGCGGTCGTCCACCCCTCGAAGGTCGACGAGGTTCGAGGGGTCTGCGCCAGATGGGGCGTGGCCTCCGCCGTGGTGGGCCGGCTCGCGGTCGGCGGGGCGCTCACCGGTCGGATAGGCGGGGAGGTTGTGGCCGAGGTGCCCGCCCGGTCGCTGACGGACGAGGGGCCGGCGTACCGGCGGCCCATCGAGCCACCGCCGGGCATCGACGAATCGCTGGACGACGACCCGACGTTCGCCACCGTGGAGGCCGGCCCGGGGGACGCCTTCTTCGCCGTGCTGTCGTCGCCGAACGTAGCGTCGAAGCGATGGGCGTGGGAGCAGTACGACTTCCTGGTCCAGGGGGGAACCGTGGCGGGGCCCGGAGCCGACGCGGCGATCGTCCGCGTTGAGGGAACGATGAAGGCCTTGGCCCTCTCCTCGGACGGCAACGGACGGTTCGGCCACCTCGACCCGTACCTCGGGGCCGCCCATGCCGTGGCGGAGTCGGCCCGAAACGTGGCGGTCATGGGCGCGACACCTCTCGGCATCACGAACTGCATGAACTTCGGGAACCCCGAGCGACCCGAGGTCATGTGGCAGTTCGCGGAGTCGATCCAGGGGATGTCCGACGCGTGCCGCGCGTTCGGCACCCCGGTGACCGGCGGGAACGTGAGCTTCTACAACGAGTCGGGCCACTCGGCGATCTGGCCCACCCCGATCGTGGGGATGGTCGGGCTGATCGAGGACTACCGTCTCTTGGTCCGGCCCGACTTCCCCCGTCCCGGTCTCCTTGTCTACCTGCTCGGTGAGACCTTCCCCGAGCTCGGCGGCTCCGAGTTCGCCGATGTCGTGCTGGGCAAGGTCTCGGGGCGGCCACCGGCGCTCGACTTCGCCCGCGAGGCGGCGCTCCACCGCGCCCTGATCGATGGGGCGAGCAGGGACGTCCTGGCGTCGGCGCACGACTGTTCCGACGGCGGGCTGGCCGTCGCTCTGGCAGAGTCGGCCATGGCCGGCGCCACCGGGTTCGCGGTGTCGCTCCCCGGCGACGTGCCCTGGTACGTCACCTTGTTCTCCGAGTCGGCGTCGCGCGCCGTGGTGTCGGTGACCACGGACAGAGCCGAGGTGCTGGAGGAGTTGGCGGCCGCGCATGACGTGGCCTGCTCGCGGCTCGGCGAGACCGGCGGCCCCCGAATGGTGTTCGACACGCTGTTCGAGACCACCGTGGAAGAAGCCCGCGCCGCGTACGAGGGCGCGATCCCCACGCTCCTAGCCGGATAGGCCCCGGGCGGAGCGGATCCTAGACTTCCATCGCGGAGCCCTGAAGGAGGTCCCATGGACGTCGTCGAGCCGGCCATCAGTCGAGAGGAGCTCCAGCTCGCCGCGCGCAACCACGGCATGCCCCTGGAGGCGCTGCGCTATCCCATCACCCCGGCGGGCCTGCACTACCTGCTGGTCCACTATGACATCCCCGCCGTCGACCTGGCGGCCTGGCGCCTGGAGGTCGGTGGCAGCGTCCGCACGCCACTCGCGCTGTCCCTGGACGACGTTCGGGCGCGGCCGCGGGTCTCGCTCGCCGTCACCGTGGAGTGCGCCGGCAACGGCCGGGCCCTCCTCGAGCCCCGGCCCATCAGCCAGCCCTGGCTGGTCGAGGCGGTGGGGAACGCCGAGTGGACGGGAACGCCGCTCCGAGGCGTGCTGGAGGGAGCCGGTGTCGGGGACAAGTCGGTGGAGGTCCTGTTCACCGGCTTGGATCGCGGGGTGGAGGGCGACGTCGAACAGGACTTCGAGCGCAGCCTGCCGCTCGACGAGGCGATGCGCGAGGAGGTCCTTCTCGCCTACGAGATGAACGGGCAACCGCTGCTCCCTCAGCACGGGTTCCCGCTACGGCTGATCGTGCCGGGGTGGTACGGCATGACCCACGTGAAGTGGCTGAAGCGGATCACGGTGCTCACGCAGCCATTCGACGGTTACCAACAGACCGGCTCGTACCGACTGCAGCGGCACGAGGAGGATCCGGGGGAGCCCGTCACCAGGATGGCGCCGCGGAGCCTCATGGTTCCGCCCGGCATCCCGGACTTCCTCACCCGCAAGCGGTTCCTCGAGTCGGGGCCGTGCGTCCTGTCGGGTCGGGCGTGGTCGGGCGGCGGCGAGGTCGTCCGGGTCGAGGTGAGTCCCGATGGCGGGCGGACATGGCGCGATGCGGCGCTCGAGCAACCGCTCTCTCCATTCGCGTGGCGTGGCTGGAACTTCGAATGGGAAGCCCAACCCGGCGAGCGCGAGCTGTTGTCCCGAGCCACCGACGTCACCGGAACGAGCCAGCCTCTCGAGTCTGCCTGGAACCTCGGTGGCTACGCGAACAACGCCGTCCAGCGCATCACCGTCGTCGTGCGCTGACAGCCCGGGGGCGGGTGCTACCATCCCGCCAGGTGGGAGCGGAGAGCCCGAAGGAGGAGTGCGGCCTCTTCGGCGTATGGGCGCCGGGTGAGGAGGTCGCCAGGCTCACCTACTTCGGCCTCTTCGCCCAGCAGCACCGGGGCCAGGAGTCGGCCGGGATGGCCGTCTCGGACGGCCAGCACCTCCTCGTCTACAAGGAGCTCGGGCTGGTCTCCCAGGTGTTCAACGAGGCGACGCTGGCCACGCTCCAGGGCGATCTGGGGATCGGCCACACCCGGTACTCGACGACCGGATCCACCACGTGGGAGAACGGGCAGCCCGCCTTCAAGACCGACGGCCACCGTTCACTTGCCCTCGGCCACAACGGGAATCTGGTGAACACGGCCGAACTGGCCGAGGGGGCGGCCCCGACCGGGCCGGCCACCACCGACTCCGACCTGGTGGCCACCATCCTGGCCGGGCGCCTGGACGCCGGCTTGTGGGAGGCCTCCATGGAGGTCCTGCCCACGCTGGAGGGGGCGTTTTGCTTCGTGCTGATGGACGAGCGGAGCGTCTACGCGGCCCGCGACCCGTACGGCCTGCGGCCGCTGTCGATCGGGCGGCTCCCGAACGGGTTCTGCGTCGCCTCGGAGACCTGCGCACTCGACATCGTGGGCGCGACGTTCCTCCGGGAAGTGGAGCCGGGCGAGCTGATCCGGATCGACGACCGCGGCCTGCGATCGGAACGGTTCGCCGGAGACCGCCGGAGCGCGCTCTGCATCTTCGAGTTCGTGTACCTGGCCCGGGCGGACTCCCGGATCCGCGGCACGACGGTCTACGAGGTCCGCCGGGAGCTGGGCCGTCGCCTGGCCAGGGAAGCCCCGGCTGACGCCGACCTGGTGATCCCCGTTCCCGACACCGGGCACTCGGCGGCGCAGGGCTACTCGGAGGTGTCGGGCATCCCGTACGGCGAGGGGCTCATGAAGAACCGCTACGTGGGCCGGACCTTCATCGAGCCGTCGCCGTCGCTCCGAGAGCGCGGCGTGAAGCTGAAGCTGAACCCCGTGCCGGACGCCATCCGGGGCAAGCGGCTGGTAGTGATCGACGACTCCATCGTGCGGGGCACGACGACCCGGCAGATCGTCCAGGCCCTCCGGGAGGCCGGGGCCAGCGAGGTGCATACCCGCATCACGTGCCCTCCGATCAGGTGGCCGTGCTTCTACGGGATCGACATGTCCACCCGCGGAGAGCTCGTGGCCGCCGACCTGTCGGTCGAGGAGATCCGCCAGTTCGTGGGGGCGGATTCGCTCGGCTACCTCTCGCTGGAGGGCATGGTCGATGCCACCGGCTCGCCGAAGGAGGACTTCTGCCGCGCGTGCTTCGACGGCGAGTACCCCATCCCCATCCCCGAGGGCGCCGGCAAGTTCCTGCTGGAGCAGCCCACGAAGTCGTGACCGACGCGTACCGCCGGGCCGGCGTGGACGTGGAAGCCGCCGCCCGGGCCGTCGATCTCATTCGGGACCTGGCCGCGGGCGCCACCCGGGCGGAGGTGGTCGAGGGGATCGGCGGGTTCGCCGGGCTGTTCCGGATCGGGGAGGGGCGGTACCTGGCGGCCGCCGCCGACGGCGTGGGGACGAAGCTGGAGGTGGCCCGAATGGCGGGGCGACTCTCGACCGTGGGCATCGACCTCGTGGCCATGTGCGCCGACGACGTCGTGTGTACGGGGGCGGAGCCGCTGTTCTTCCTGGACTACGTGGCGGTGGCTCGGGTCGTCCCGGATGAGGTGGCGGCCATCGTCGAGGGGATCGCCGAGGGCTGCCGCCGGGTGGGCTGCGCCCTCCTTGGCGGGGAGACGGCTGAGCACCCGGGCTTGATGGCGGAGGGTCGTTTCGACCTGGCCGGGTTCTGTGTGGGCGTAGTCGATGAGGACTCGCTCCTCGGGCCGCACCGGGTCCGGGACGGGGACGTGCTCGTGAGCCTGGCGTCGAGCGGTCTGCATTCGAACGGGTTCAGCATGGTTCGAGCGGCTCTGCTCGCCGACGGCGCCAACGTCCTTCGAGCCGTGCCGGAGGGCTTCGAGCGCCCCCTCGCCGACGAGTTGCTCGAGCCGACGGCCGTCTACACGCCGCTCGTCCTGTCGCTCGCCGGCGACGGGCTGGTGAACTCGGCTGCGCACGTCACCGGGGGTGGGCTCCTCGAGAACGTCGCCCGGGGGCTGCCGGAGGGCCTGGCCGCCGAGATCGAACGGGGAACGTGGCCCGTGCCTCCGATCTTCGAGCTGGTCCGGGAGGCGGCCGACGCGACGGAGGACGACATGTTCGCCACCTTCAACATGGGGATCGGGATGGCGCTCATAGTGCCGGCCGACGGGGCGGCCGACGTCATCGGACGCGCTACGAGCGCAGGGACCTACGCTCACGCGATCGGCCGCGTGGTGCCTGGTGCCGGGGTCTCGTTTCGAGGCTGACCGCTAGCCAGGAATGACTAGGATCACCGATCCGGGGGTTACTCCGAGCGGTACGAAGAAACGGCAGAGCGGCCGATTCCGGGCCCCTGGGGCTTCGGCATACGCTGGTGGCCGGGTATGGACGCCGAGGGTCAAACCAGCGTGCTGGTCGTCGACGACGAGCCACAGGTCGTCTGGATGCTCCAGTTCAGCTTGGAGGCCGCGGGCTTCCAGACGTTCGCCGCGCGCGACGGGCGCGCCGCCCTCGACGGGCTCAAAGAGCACCGTCCCAAGCTCGTGCTCCTCGACATCATGATGCCGGTCATGGACGGCTGGACCGTCCTGAAGCAGATCCAGGAAATCCCCGACAAGGATCGACCCCGGGTGGTGGTCGTCTCGGCCCGAGCCAGCCTTCGGGACCAGGCCAAGGCTGCCGAGCTGGGGGCCGACGCCTTCGTGGCCAAGCCGTTCAACTTGGACGACCTGCTGGGCCTCCTCCACCGGCTGGAGGAAGCGAGCTAGCCGGTCGCGCGCCTCAGTGCGTGAAACGCTGATGGTCCTTCGGCACCACCGTCGTGCCCACCGCTCGGCACGTAAGGACGGGCTCGTGGAGGAACTCGGCCGCCGACTCCGAGACGTCCGGGCGGGCGCCGCCCACCTTCCACACCTCGAACTCGCACTTTCGTGACGTGTTCCCCACCGAAACGATCCTCCCCCTGGCCTCGACCCAGTCGCCCGCGTACAGGGGGTGCAAGAACTCAACGGACTCGTACGCCCGGAACAAGCCCTCGTCGCCGTCGTGCTTCATGGCGAGCTCGGTGATCAGGTCGCCGATGATCTCCAGCTGCTTCGCGCCGGCCACCAGGTTGCCGCCGTAGTGCGCGTCCTCGCCGCCGAGCCGGCGGCGGATGAACGCGGTGGGCAGCTCCTCGGCCATGGGAACCTTCCCCTACGCGGGCACGACCTTGCCGAACCGGACGCCGCGGCTGGGGACTCGGACCAACTCGCCGTCCTTGGTGCGGACCAGGTAGGTCTGGGCCGCCTGGTCATAGGCCTCGAGGAAGCCCACTGCCTCCCCGACGTAGCCGTTGGGCAGCTCGAACTGGAACGAGACGCGCTTGCCGATGTCTTCCGGTGTCACGAGGTTCCGGCCCTTCATGCGGCGGAGGATACCGAAGTTCCGCTATCGCTCGACCCGGGAAACGGTGCCCGTGGGCGGCTCGGGGAAGGCATGGGGGTGGACGGCCCACGCCAGGATCTCCAGCCCGTCCAGGATCCGAGGTCCCGGGCGGGAGAAGTAGGAGGTCGCGTCAACGGCGAACACCGTGCCCTCGCGGGCGGCCGGGGTCTCGACGAACTCGGCGTTCTGGTAGAGGAGCGGGGCCTCCTGTTCGGCCTCCTCCAGGTAGTAGCCGCACGGCATGAACACCACGGCCTCGGGGTTCGCGTCGCGGATCTCGCGCCAGGTCACGACGCGAGAGGGCCGCTCCTTCTCGTTCAGCAGGTTCACGCCGCCCACGATCTCGACCATGTCCGGCACCCAGTGGCCGCCCACGAAGGGCGGGTCGAACCATTCGAGGCAGAACACGCGGATCGAGGGGAGGCGGAGGGCCCTGGCCTGGACGGCCTCGATCCGGGCCCCCATCGAGGCGACCAGGTCGTCCGCGCGTTCCTCTGCCCCGAGCAGCTTGCCAACGGCGCCGATGCCATCCAGGACCTCGGCCAGCGAGTGGGGGTCGAGCGAGAGGACCTTCGTCCCGGTCGCGCCGATCTCCTCGAGTGCCCGCCGGACCTGGCCACTCGGCACGGCGCACACCCGGCACAGGTCCTGCGTGAGGATCACGTCGGGCCGGACCTGTTGGATGAGCTCCTTGTCAAGAGCGTAGATCGGTTGCTTGCGGTCCATCCGCTCCCGCACGGCGTCGTCGATCTCGCGAGAGGACAGGGGCCGGCCTTGCGGCAGCGCGCTCCGCACGACTACCGGCTTGGAGGTGGCCTCCGGCGGGTAGTCGCACTCGTAGGTCACGCCGACCAGGTCGTCGCCCAAGCCGAGCGCGTAGACGATCTCGGTGGCCGAGGGAAGCAGCGAGAGGATGTTCACGTGGGAAGCGCCTCCAGCTGATCCCGCGACTCGAGGAGCGAGACGAGGTCGCCGAAGGCCCTCCCCGCAGTGGCGCCGTCGAGCAGCCGGTGGTCGAAGGCGAGCGAGAGCGTGCAGGCTGGACGGGCCACCACCTCCCTGTCGATCACCAGGGCCCGCGGCTCGATCACGCCGAGCCCGAGGATCGCGCTCTGGGGCGGGTTGATGATGGGCGTGCCGAACTCCGAGCCGTAGCTCCCGGTATTCGTGACGGTGATCGTGCCTCCATTCAGCTCCTGGATCCGGATCGAGCCGTCCCGGGCCGCGGTGGCCAGCCGCTCGATCTCCGCGGCGATGTGGCCGATGGTGCCCTCGGCTGCGTCGCGCACCACGGGAACCAGGAGGCCGCGCTCGGTGTCGGTGGCGATGCCGACGTGGACCCGCCGGTGCAGCCAGATTTGGCCCCGATCCCCCATATAAGAGGCGTTCAGCGCGCGATGCTCCTTACAGATCTCGGCGAGGGCCCGCACCACGATAGGGAGCGGGCTCACGCCGACCTCTCTCCGGAAGGCCTCGAGCGCCGTGCAGTCGAGGGTGCGGAACGCGGTGACGTGGGGGATCTGGCGAACGGCCCGCGCGAGGTTCTCCGCGATGGTCCGCCTGATCATCGAGATTGGGGCGACCTCGACGTCGGCCTCGGGCCCGCCCTTCGCGGCTCGCTCAACGTCCTCCCGAGTGATGCGATCCCCGGGGCCGGTCCCCCCGACAGAATCCAGGTCGACCCCGAAGTCCCTGGCGAGCTTCCGCACGGCGGGCGTCGCGAGCGGGGCGGCGACCGAGGAGGCGCCGGATGATGCGGCCATGTACTGTGCCGCGCTTGCCGGTGATGGCTGCGACGGTGTGTCGTCAGTCCGAGTGGCTGCTTCGGGCGCCCCCGAGGGAGCCGCCTCACGGTGGGGCTCTTCGATCTCGAACGTCACGAGGGGAGCCCCGACCTTGAGCGTCTCGCCCACGTCGGCATGGAGCTTCAAAATGGTCCCGGCGAACGGAGAGGGCACCTCGACCGTGGCCTTCGCCGTCTCGACCTCCAGCAGCGGCTGGTTGAGGGCGACGACGTCCCCCTCGCTCACCAGCCAGTGGCCGATCTCCGCTTCCTCGAGGCCCTCACCGAGGTCCGGCAGGAGGAATTCACGGGCCGGCATCAGTAGCTCACCGCCCTGCGGACGGCGGCGGAGATCCGTTCGACGCTCGGCAGGTAGCGCTGCTCCAGCGCGGCGGGCGGGTACGGCACGTCGTAGCCAGTGACCCGGATCACCGGCGCTTCCAAGTAGTCGAAGGCCTCCTCCATGATCCGGGCCGCGATCTCCGCGCCCATGCCGAGCGTCCGCGGAGCCTCGTGGACCACCACCACCCGTCCGGTTCGCCGAACCGACTCGCCCAGTGTCTCCAGGTCGAGCGGAACCAGCGAGCGAAGGTCCACCACCCGGCACTCGATGCGTTCGCCGGCCAGGCCGTCGGCGGCCTCCAGGCACCGGGAGACCATCGCCCCGTACGCGACCACCGAGCACGATCCACCCTCGCGTCGGACCCAGGCGCGTCCGATCCGCGGTCCGTCGATGGCGAGGTCGCCCTGCTCCTTGGCCCAGTACCGGCTCTTGGGCTCGAGGAAGATCACGGGGTCGGGGTCGGCGATCGCGAGGGACAGCAGCCGGTACGCATCGAGCGCGCCGGAGGGCACGACGACCTTCAGCCCGGCGGTGTGGACGTAGTAGGTCTCTGGGCTCTCGCCGTGGTGCTCCTTGCCGCGGATGCCCCCGAACGACGGGATGCGGATCACGATCGGCATCTCCACGTGTCCCCGGGCTCGGTACCGGTACTTGGCGATGTGGCTGATCACCTGGTCGAGCGCGGGATAGGAGAATCCGTCGAACTGCATCTCGGCGATGGGCCGCCACCCCGCGAGGCAGAGCCCGACGCAGATCCCGGCGATCCCGGCCTCGGCGATCGGGGTGTTGAACACGCGGTCCCGGCCGAAGTCCCGCTGAAGGCCGTCGGTCACGCGGAACACGCCGCCAAGCTCCCCGATGTCCTCGCCGAAGACGAGCGCGCGGGGGTCGTTCGCCAAGGCTTCTCGAAGGGCGGCGTTCAGCGCCGCCACCATGGTGTACTCAGCCATCGCGGCTCTCCTCGACCGAGCGGCGGTCACGCTCCAGCGCCTCCGGCGGGTCGGCGTACGCGAACGCGAACAGCTCGTCGACCGGCGGTGGGCCGACCGACGTGATCGCGGTCCGGATGTCGGCCACCCACTCCTTGGCCTCGTCCTCGCAGTCCGCCACGAAGGCTTCTTCCGCCACGCCCGCGGCCAGCAGGTACGTGAGGTACCGATCGATGGGGTCGCGCTTCCGCCAGGCGTTCACCTCATCCGAGCTCCGGTACCGGGTAGCGTCGTCTGCCGTCGAGTGCGGCCCCATGCGGTAGGTCATGGCCTCGATCAGGGTCGGCCCGTCCCCGGCCCGGGCCCGGTCCGCCGCGGCCTTCGTCACCGTGTACACGGCGAGCACGTCGTTCCCGTCCACCCGAACCCCCGGGAACCCGTAGCCCTCCGCGCGCTTGAAGATGGGCCCAGCGGTCTGTTCCTCGAGTCGGACCGAGATGGCCCATGCGTTGTTCTGGCAGAACAGGACGGCGGGCGCCCGGAACACCCCCGCCAGGTTGGCCGCCTCGTGGAAGTCGCCCTCGGATGCCGATCCCTCGCCGAAGTACGCGAGCGAGCACGCGCGCAGACCGTCGAGCTTTGCGCCCATGGCCCACCCCACGGCGTGAACGATCTGGGTGGCCACCGGCACACAGATCGGTGCGAACCGGTTCGCGAGCGGCTCGTACGCCCCCCCGTGCCAGATCCCCCGGTGGTACTGGAGGTACTTGACCACGTCGACCCCGCGAACGACCCCCGCCGCGAGCTCTCGGAACGACGGGAACACGAAGTCCTCGGGCTCGAGGGCGTAGGCGCTCCCGACCTGGGCCGCCTCCTGCCCCTCGAACGGCGGGTACACGGTGAGCTCGCCCTGCCGCTGGAGCGCCATGCATTCCCGGTCCAGGCGGCGGGCCAGGATCATCATCCGGAGCAGGTCGCGGAGCTCGTCGGGCTTCAGGCCCACGTCCGTGTCGCCGGCCGGGGTTCCATCGGGCGCGATGAGCTGCACGAGGGCGTGGTCCTGCGGGTTCTCGTGCGTGTTCATGGGCATCGACCTCGAACGCGGCGGGTGCGGGAGAGCATATATGCTGGTTGCCGAGGTGGTCCCCTGCGCGTACCTCCGCGTGTTCCAACCCTTGGAGGCGTTCCCGCCAGATGAGCAGGCCCGGTGGGAGCGGTACATCGTCGGGGGCGGCGTGGTGCGTCCGCGACGTCCCCGGTATCGGCAACGCGTCACCGCGAAGCTCCTCGGGATCCTGGCCGCGTCCGAGGCCGACGGGGCCGACGTCCGGCTGGTGAACGGGGCCTACTACATCTGTCCGTGGCAGACGCGCCTTCGGGTGCTGGCCGGCCTCCTCGCCTTCCGAGAGGCGGCGCCGTTCGAGGGAAGCGACGCCTTCGTCCCCGATTCGGAGGCCCGCCGCGCCGCCAAGGAGCTCGCAAGGATGCGGCGGCGGAATCCCCGGTCTATCTCGTTCATCATGCAGAGCCCGTGGCACGTCCCGATCCGGTGGTTCGCGCTCTTCCGGGACGAGGAGCGACGGCTGGTGGAGGAGGAGGGCCGACATCGGCTGCGCTACGTGACCACGGTTCGAAGGGCCATGCGCCGGGCCGAGCGGGCCGTTCCCGGGCTGCGCAGGGCGGACCTCGGACCGGTGGCGGACATGATCGTGAAGCTCTACGAGTGGCTCTCGGCGTTCGACCACCGCTCGATCGTGGAGCTGGACTACGGGGGACTCTGCGACTTCCTCACCTGGGACGAGCTCGACGACGACCACTCGGCGCGCGACATCCTAGACGCCCTGAAGGCCCTGTCGTCTGAAGAGTTCCCTCGCTCAGCCGAGCTGTACCAGGCGGTCATCACGCGGTGGGCCGAGGTCCGGGGCCACGAGAGCCTGAACTGACGAGCTCGGGCGCCCGGCGAAGGGTGGCCAGGGGCAGAATCGAACTGCCGACACCGCGGTTTTCAGCCGCGTGCTCTGCCAACTGAGCTACCTGGCCCCGGCCGGCCTGCTGGCCGGACGGCGTGGTCCGACCATTCGGCCGCCTGGCGCGGGTGACGGGATTGAACCCGCGATTACCGCCTTGACAGTCCGTGCACTCGCGTTCTGAAGGGTACCAATCCGTCCCGGCCCGTCGCGGTTCCCCTGGTCGGGCGGATACTGGGCCGGGTTCCAGTCGGTCAAACGGGGGATTGTGGGCCGGAGCTGGGCTACCGTTCGGCCGTGGACATGGCGCTCGTCAGCCGGGTCCGGCGGGCCTTTCGCACGGGCCAGGCTCGGGCGCTGAGGCAGGAGGCCGGTTTGTCGATCCGGGAGCTCGCGGCCTTCGCCGATCTACCCCGAGCGTCGCTTCAGAACTGGGAAGCTGGTATCTCATCCCCCCGGCCGGAGGGAGCCCTCGCCTGGCCCCGCGGCCATGGAGAGGCTGGGGTTCAAGTTGTAGATTCAGGGACGGACAAGGGGGGGTGCTTGGTCAACATGGCAAACATCAGGTTTGCGAGCGGTGAAAGAGAAGTACCGGACGAGGCCACGCTGACGGATCACGGCATCGAGTGGTTCGATGAGGATGGGGCGCGCCACGTAGTGCCCTGGAGCGTGGTAGTCGAATTTGTTGGGCCACCGGGCAGCGAGCCCGAACCGCCTGCCTCCTTACGCTTGTAGTCGCGGGTCGGGCAACCGGCTGGGCGATAGCGCGGCTGTTCCGGTGAACGAGTGGTGGCAGAAGTGACAGCAAGCCGGGCCGTCACGTGGGCGCAGCCGCAAACCGCCTGGTCAGCTGGCGCGGGTGACGGGATTTGAACCCGCGATTACCGCCTTGACAGGGCGGTGAGGACGGCCAGGCTCCTCCACACCCGCGAGTCTTCGGTTGTCGCGTGCCCCCAACGGGATTCGAACCCGTGTCGCCGCCTTGAAAGGGCGAAATCCTAGGCCGCTAGACGATGGGGGCCCCGGACGCCGAGGCGCCCGACCCGTCCCCGGCCTGGGGGCAGCCCGGGAAGTATAGCCTCCGCCGGGGCCGGCCAGAACCAGTCATGGTTCCGCCCACGCCCATCCCCCTTCCGGGTCTCGCGCGAGAGGGCTACAGAACGAGCCGGGGGGCGCCGATGGACAGGTATGCGAGCGCTGCTGGAGCTCCTGGGGGTCATCCGGCCCGATCCGGGCCGGCGGGAACCGGTGGCGCTCCCCGCCTGGGCCCGGCGGATCGTCCCGCTGCTTGTGATGGTCCTGACCCTCGCGTCCACTGCCCTGTACGCGCTGGTGCGGGCCATCACCTTCTAGTTCGGCCCGTCAGATCCTCCTCTAGCCTCAGTCGGTCTCCAACATGCAGGTCGGCATCAGCCGCGCACTCCAGCACGTGGCGGACGCCGGCCCGAGGAAGGAGCAGCTGCCCCAGACGGAGCGTCTTGATGCCGGCCACCCTGAGCCCCCCGTCGAGCAGGACGGCCAGCACCGCCAATCGAATCCCGAACGTGTGGACCGAGCGGCTCCGAAGGAGCAGCGGGCCGTGATGCGGCTCCAGCCGGTCCCGCCCGATGAGCCCGCGCATCCGCTCGCGGCGGAGGGTGGGCACCTCGACCTTCCAGCGCACGCCCCGGGGACCCGAAGCACGATCTCCCTCACCGAGCGAACGGTAGCCCGCGCCTCAGACACGACTCACATCCGCCGGTGGTGGGCCGGGCAGGATTCGAACCCGCGATACGAGGGTTGAAGCTCCCCGCAAGGGATCCTGCTGAGCTGCAGGCCTGTCGAAAAGGGTCGCCCACCTGCGGTTTCGCATACACGCCGCTGCTCGCCGCTTCGCGTCGTTTCTCGTTCTCTTGCGGCATGGATGCGGCCTGGATATTCGGACAGTAGTCGAAGGATTGAAAATCACTTTGGGGGTCTTAGGGCTCATGAGCTCGGGTGGTCCGGGGAAACAGAAGGTGGTGTTCGGCCTCGAGCGGCGGGATCAACCCACCGTCGATCCCGTTTGTGCAGCTCGCGTGTTCTGAATTCCGGCTCGCGCTCCGCGTAGTTCGCCGCGTAGGCGAGGAGGGCCGCGAGGATGGCAGCCTGCCGGTGGGCCGGTTCTTTGGTTGGTACCGAGGGTTCAGGTGGTGGCGCGAGGCGGGCGGGAGTCTCCCGTCTCGGTCTTTTTCTTCGGAGCCCACCTCGAGGGATCTGTCGTGTCCACCCGCTGGCCCTCGAGCGCTCGACGAACTTGTGAGCGCCGCGGAAGAAGGCGAAGCGTCACGACTACGAATCCAGATCCTTATCCGCATCGCTTCGCCTGTCGAGCGCGAGGAGCTACAAGAGCCGGCGGACCGCCGCGTACAAGAAGGAGAGGAGCATGCGGCGCGGGATCGTCTCAGCCCAGGTTCGACCGGCCAACCGCCCACGTCAAGGGGACCGATCCGGTTTCTGCACCCCACGTCTCCTCGGCAGCGAGAGTTACGTACCTGTCATTCTCGTCTCTCCGACGACTGACTTCGATGAACTCACCGGGGTTTGTGCAACGCCTCAACAGAGTCGGGCGGTTCGCCAGTCGGGCTCGAGTCAGAGGACCGTTGACGGATCCGCTTGCGCTGCCCCATCGAGCAGGTTGGAGCCGGGTGGGTGCGCTGTTGTGATCTCGCCGTTCCTGGCCTCCGCGTTCTCTCTGGGGCGAAACAGGAACGCGAGCGTGTACAGGCCCGCAACGACCAGGAGCAGTGACCGATAGCCGACCACGAGCGCGCCGTACTCGAGCAGTCCACCGATCATCGCACCAAGGAGGTTCGCCCCGAACGCGACCACGGACGACCCAACGTCCTTGAATCGCTCGGCGAAGATCAGGTTCGCCACGAAGATCGGAGCGAAGGCGATGCCGGTCGCAGCGACGAAGCGGGGAACGATCGAGAGGGAAAGCAGCCACTCCGGCGAGACGACCCAGGCAAGTGTGAGCGCTGCCGCGAGCGTCACATAGAGGCGGCCCGGATGGGCCAAGGAGAACCGGCGAGCCACCTCGATCGCTGCAAGGACCGATAGGAGGATCCCCGCGAAGACCAAGGCGTTCACGAACCACGTGGTTCCGAACAGCAGGGCGAACTGGACCACGTTCTTCGTCTCCAAGAGGAGGAAGGCCGCTCCCATGAAGAACAGGTCCACGTACCTCTTCATCTCCCGCAGGGGCCCGGAACTCAGCCTGACGGCAAGGAAGGACACGAGCAGGATGAGAGCGAGGGTCAGGAGGTAGATCGACGGGATGCCCCGGGTCCGCAGGTACACGAAAGGGTGGTCGTCGGTGGCCGGTGGTGGCACCGCCGTCTCCATCGGGTGCCATACGGTTCGACACGAGACCTGCTGGGGATCGACGCTCGTCGTGAGGACGGCGAAGTGGCCCACCAGCCCTGTCGTGTCGATGCAGGGAGGATGTCCATAGATCTCGTTCAACGTACCCGCCAGGCGGTCGATCAGCCACTGCTCTCGGTAGAAGTTGTACATGACGAAAACGCCGTCGCGCTCGAGGTGATCCTTCGCCACCTGCATTGCCTGCTGGGTGAGGAGGTAGCTCTCGAGGCGGAGTGAGGACTGGCCGGCGACGAGCGTCAAGGAGTCCGGAAGGGCGAACAGGATCATGTCGTACTGCTGGTCGGACTGCTGGAGGAACGCCCGCCCGTCGTTGATGGAGACGTGCACCCGGGGATCCTGGTACGGATGGTTCGGGTTCAGCTCCTTCCCCAATCCGTAGAGGCGCGGGTCGATCTCGACGGCGTCCACACGCTTCGCGCCCTCTTTCAAGGCGATCGCGACATCGCCCCCTGTCCCCGCGCCGATGACCAGCACGCGGTCCAGGGGGTTCTTCGGCGCCCGTTCATAGGGGGCGAAGTACAGAGGGTGGGTGTCCTGGCGCTTGACGATCGATTCGATCCACTGATGAGGGATCCCGTTCACAAGGACGTGGTATGTGCCCTCGGAGCCGGTTGTGAGCGACACCTTGTAGTAGGGCGACCAGTATGTCTGCGGCGACGCCGACTCGTTCCGGAGCATCATGACGAGCGCCAGGATTGCCACACCCAGCTGCAAACCGTGGACCAACGTCGAGCGGCGCAGCGAGAGAAGGGCGAAGCACGCCCCCACGACCAGAGCCCACGCGATCGGGGGGGTACCCAGGAAGGAAAGGAGGGAGAACGCGCCGATCCCCAAGATACTCCCGATGATGTCGAGGCGGTAGGCCTCGAGGGGCTCGAAGGTGGCAAACGTCCTGGCGACGCCGTCGGCGATCATCGCCATGATCGCCGCCGTCGCCACGAAGATGCTGGGCAGCATCACCCATATCGGCAATCCGGACGGCTCCGCTCCAAAGTAGAGGAGTTGCGTGCCCGATCGATCGACCTGCACGGGGAATACGAGCACGAAGAAGACGAAGATGGCCAGGACGGGAGCGGCCCGAGGGAACGATTGGACCTTCGATGTAGATCTCAGGAAACCGATCCCGATCCCGAGGAAACTGCCGAGCAGAACGAAGTTCGAGAAGTACGAGAGGTAGACGACATTCGAGCCTGTCCACCTGATCAGCGCGAGCTCCGTGAACAACATCAGGAAACTGAGCAGGATCAGGCGAGCCCTTCCTCTCACGCGGCCCATCCCCGGACCCTGGAACGGATCGGCCGGGGAGGTGGATGGCATGCTGAAGTGATCGGTTGCATGCGACATGCGTTGTTCGGACCCCCTTGGCGTTTCCACCATCGGTCGGGGATCGGCGCTCCTTGAGGCGTCCCGGGATCGGCTCTTCGCCCGGGATCGTCACCCGGGGAGGACGACCATCGGGCCGGATTCAGCCGGTGTTGCCAGCGCGCGGGATCGCTTTCGCCGGCGGACGGGAATCGAATCCAGCCATCATGCTCGCTCAGTAAAGCACGAAGGTCCGACACGGGACCTGCTGAAGCTGGAACCGGATTCGAGTCGGAGAGTGCCCGGATTGAGCAGGGTCTTGCCCACTCAGTACGCCGACCTCGATGTGAGGGAGCTTGTCCGGGCTTCACTACAACTGACCAAAGGACTCATCCCACTCGATATGCGCAGCGCCACCCCTAAGGAACGTCAAATTCGAGGATTCGCCTCGGCCGAACGCCCGGCACGACACGTTTCACGCTCGCGTGCGGCCTGGTTGCGACCTGAGTGCGGCCCAGGCGTCGTGGAGATCCGCCGGGCTGAGCCTAACAGGCAATCTACCTGCGGCCTTGTCGGTGGGCCGGGCAGGATTCGAACCTGCGACACGAGGGTTAAAAGCCCGTTCCGGGCCAATTCGACTACCAGCGGCGGGACCTTGATTCGTGCCTGCGGCCAGGGCTTTTGCCACCCGCCCGCACCCGTCGTTTCGTGACGCTTTGCGGTACGTCGCGGGGCCATTGCGGGGCCATTGGCTTCCCTCGGCATGCGTCCGCGGGAACGAGCCCGGCCAGCCGAGACGGAGGAACTGCACGAATCCGGAAGGAGCCCCTTGAGCTTCCCGTCTCAGAAAGGACATGTCCGAGCGCCAATCAGCGCCCTGAGGTTGCATGGGAGACGACGGGGTGGAAGGCTGCGAATAGCTCGACGCGAGTCGCTGCGGCTGACTGAGTGAGGGGCCGTCGACATGGGGTTTCGCGTCTACAAGTCTGTGAAGCTGGGCAAGGGTGTCCGACTGAACCTGTCGAAGACGGGCGTCGGAGTATCAGCCGGTATCCCAGGAGCCAGGTACTCGGTCCACTCGTCCGGCCGGACCGTCAGGACTGTCGGAGTTCCAGGGACCGGCGTCTACTACCGCAAGGACACTCACTCGACGGGCAGTCGTGCGTCTACCCCGGCACCGACTGCTGTAGCCCCGACTTACCCGAAGGCAGGGGTGCTGGCTCCGAAGGCCGAGAAGGTATCAGGGCGCCCGTCAAGTTGTGTAAATCGCTTCGAGGGGATGGCTCCTCCTCCTGTTCCATTCGCCTCCTAACGCACCGAAGATCCGCTCGGCCGACTCCTCGTTGGTGAACGCGCCCATCGGGCGCTGTCGCTGGCGGACGAACCGGAAGGCTCGCTCGGCCACGTTGTTGGTCCTGATCTTCGACCAGTCGGCCTCTGGGAAGTCGTAGAACGTGAGGCATCGCTCGATCTTCTCCGCGAGGCAGCGCACCGCCCGTTCCTCGGAGACGATCCACTTGGTCGTGAACGCCTCGAAGGCCCTCATCGCCTGGGCTCGGTCCGGCGAGTCCCAGATCGACCTGAGGTCTTCACCCACCTCGGCCTTGTTGCGCGAGCGAACCTTGGCCATCACGTTTCGCGCGGCGTGCATGATGCACCGCTGCACGGGGACGCCCGGGAACCGTCCCTCGAGGGCCTTCTCCAGCCCGCCGGCCCCATCGACCACGACGAGCTCGGTCTGACGGAGGTCTCGCGCCTTGAGGTCATCCAGCAGCAGGGACCATTCCGCCTCGGACTCGGAGGTTCCGAGCCGGTAGCCGAGCAGCCGTTCGGTGCCGTCGGAGGTGATCGCGAAGGCCGCGAGCATCTGGCGGTCGGTGACCCCGAGCTCCGTCCTGACCTTGTGGTTCTGCCCGTCCAGGAACAGGTAGCGGACCTCTGCGGGCACCGGAGCCTCGTTGATCGCCCGCTGCTCCTCGGAGAAGGCCTCGGTGGCTCGCGACACGGTCCAGCGCGAGACCCTTTTCCCCCACAGCTCGGCCGAGACCCGCTCCAGGTTCCTGCCCGAGACGCCGGCCAAGAACAGCTGCCCGATCAGCCGGTCGAGCTCGTAGGTCCGCCGCTCGTAGCGGTCGAAGGTCTGCCACCCTCCCGGGGAGCTGCCGTCGGGCATCCGCACCCTCGGCACCTCGACATCCTCGATCGGCCCGATGCTCGTAGCCAGGTTCCTCGTGTAGCTCCCGTTGCGATGCGCTCGCCGTTCAGCGGTGCGCTCATGCCGGCCGGCGCCCACCCGCTCGGTCGCCTCGTCGGCGAGCGCCATGTCCACCAGCCTGTGCAGTACCGCCCTCACCGATCCCGAGATCCCCGCCCAGATCGCCTCCTGGACGTTCTCGATCACCTTGAGCGGCAGGGGCCTGGCCGATGTCCTCGACTGCTCGATCTGGCTCAAGTACCGTTCGTCCACGGGTGGTCCTCCCTTCCTTCGTCCGTCACGACGGTTGGAAGGGAACCACCCCCTCACTCGCTACCGGTGGATTTTCCACAACATTCGGGACGCTACCGAAGGTATTCGTCCAAGGCGTCACTGCGTACATGCAAGGTCGACACGCCGACGCGCTCACAGCCTTCCGGGATGTCGAGGCCAGAGATTCGAGCAGCGAGCACGTGGGCGAGGAGTTCTTCGCTGGCATGTGCCTCGTAGGTCTGGAGCGCATCCCCGAAGCGATTCCGTACCTCGAGGCCGTCCTGTCGTCCGACTTCTCGATCCCCGACCCCCTCATGTTGAAGTACGGGGTCGGCGGCGCGATGGGAATCGGCGTGACGCCGACTGTCTCCGTCACGGTCCCGATGAGCAATCTCGCAGTGGCGCTCATGCTGGCGGAGGCCTACCAGAGCACGGACCAACGTCAGAAGGCCGTCGAACTCCTCGAGTCTCTAGGTACCGAGGCTCCCGCAGAGCTAGTGTTCGCGTTGTCGCTCGCTGATCTGTACTTCGAGGCCGCTCAGTGGGACGACGTCGTCCGGGTCACCGAGGGGATTCAGACGAACGAGGACGACGTGACGCTGAGCATCCTCACGTTCAGGGCGTACGCGCTGAACGAACTTGGGATGACTGAAGCGGCGCTGGCCTTGACTAAAGAGGCCCTCCGGACGAAGAAACGAAATCCGGACTTGCTGCGGTTCGCGCGGTACGTCCGAGGTCGTGCGTACGAGAAAGCGGGCAAAGCGAGCATGGCCCGGAAGGAGTACGAGAAGATCTACGCGGAAGATGCCAACTACTCAGACGTGGCCAAGCGTCTCGCCGTGACCGCCCCTGCAGCACCTCCTCGGCCGGACGTGTAGCCCGAAGTTCGACGCCTCGCCTGCTCGACCCGCTTGGCGTTCACGTACTGGACTGCTTCCTCTACGGGCACGAGCCATGTCGTTCCGTCAGACCCCTTGTAGGCGCCAGACACCTTCCCAAGCCTTGCGCGCCACGTGCTTCTGTGTCCCCAAACAATCCGGCCATGACGTAGTCCTCCAGTCTTCTTCTTATCGACGTCTCCTAACGCTCAACTAGCTTCTTGTGCTCGGGGAGCTTGAGCTTCCGATGCTCACGTGACCCCTTCTCCCACGTGTCCCTAATGAACCCGGACGCAATCTTGCTTTGAAAGTAGCAGTGACCACTCGCTTCTGCGTCTCTGTCCAGACCAACGGGATAGATGCTTCAGAGGCCCGCGCTACACGTCTGTGTCGTCGTCATTGGATCTCCTTGGGGGCCTAACGAACTGCGCTAGGGCGATAGGGACTGCATCGATGGGAAGACTTGTCCGGGTTACGTGGCGCCCATTTTCCACGAGCGGTCTTGACGAAGACAATGTCTGAGCCACAGGTCTCGACACGGTCGACGACCAGTTAGCCCAAGCCTTGCTCGGGCATGTGGAGACGTCCGGATTGATATGAAACTTGCCATCGATGTCTTCTCCTACGCCGCAGGTAGCGCTGGCTGTTGCCGGCAAGGCAAACGAATCGAAGCGTCACGGTAAGGCCTCGGTGAGGAGGACCTCGCCCTTATCCCTATCTTGGAGTGTCGCATTCCGCCGGAACCGACATCCTTCGGTACCGTGAGAACGAGTCAGGCATCGGTGTCGCGAACGACCGCCCCGACGGTGCGTCCAGGCGCTCGACGACTCACCCCACTCCGAACTGGGCTACGAGGCCGACAGTCGTCGCCGAAGGCGCGCAAGCTTGGGAAACGCAGTTCCTGAGCGTGGCCGACCGCGTCCTCGCCGTCTTGCCGATCTGTCCGACCCTCGACCACGGCCCGACCGATCCGATGAGGCGGCTTCTTCAGGGGTGCGCTCACCGCCCGATAACCAATAGATGAGGGCAACGTCGTCCGAGGACTGGCGCGTCACCGTTTCGTCGAAGTCAGTCGGCACCAGGCTCTGGGGTGTGTTGACGCTGGCGCTGGGCGTCTTCTTCGCGGGCGGGGCTCTCCCGGTGTGGTGGGGCGACTGGCCTGCGGTTGCGTTCTTCGTCGTTCTCGGCGGGCTGTTCGCCGCGGGGGGTGTTCACTTCCTGCGTAGGGCTGGCAAGCCCATGTTCGAGATCGACCCGACCGGCCTGACGTACTACCCGCTGGACGACATCTCCTGGAAAACGGAGCGCATCCCATGGGACCGCGTCAGAGTCGTCCGGTATGGGGTCCCGACGCGAGGGGGCAGATACGTGTACTTCGACCACGAAGAACTGCCGGTCAGGAACTGGTTCACGCGCGCGTACGATTTTGTAGCGGGGCGTGCTCCTGATGACCCCGAGCCGCTGGCACACGCCGGGCTCCCCCTCACGCTCTCATCGATGCCGGAGGACGAGCTGTTACAACTACTTCAACATCTCTCCGAGCGGCATGGGTTCGCGCTTGAGGTGGCAGGATAGCCCCGCAAAACACACCTTGTCTCAGCGCGGCAATTCGTCGGCTGGTTGCGATTTCCGCCGAAAGCGCCATCCGCTTGGGCGTTTCGCTGGCATCGCTCGAGCACATATCTTCAAGCTGAGTCATGACGGGGCGGCCGAGGAAGAGACGTTGTCGGCTTCCGTGAGATACGAACTAGACCGAAGAGGAAACCGACGATGGCACCGAGGAAGAAGCCGACGACCCCCAATAGGAACGGGATGATGGCTACGTATCCTTCCCTCGCGGGGTGGCGGGAAGCCATCGCCACGGCCGCGATTCCGAGAAGAAAGCCGCCCGTGGATCCGCCGAGCGCCCCAAGCACTACCCAACCGAGGACGCGCCACCCACGTGCAACTGCAGTACCAACGATCAGGCCGATTGCTCCCCACGAGATGGCTTCGTAGTTCGCACCGGTGATCTCGACACGAAGGGCAGGCTTTCCCAACCGGCTGGCGGGTTCGAGGGGGCATCGAATATGCCAATCACAAAGGCGAAGGTCGCGAAGACGAGTGCGTTACCGAAGCTCCACACAAGCACACGGGACGCACGAGACAAGGGTGGCTCCTTCCAAGCTATCCTCGGCGCATGCGGGTCTGCCCTTTAGAGCCTAGACAGCCCAGCGCATGCCCCGGGTCGTGCCAGTCCACCCATGCTCCTTGCCGGGTCGTTCACGGTCGCCGCCACGCAACTGCGGATGTCGGTTCGTGACGGAAACGCAATCGTGGCGGGTCACTCGCCAACGAATGAGCCGTCAGGAGCCATTATGAAGTCGGCCGTTATCGGCTTGAAGAAACCGGCCCAGCGACCGTCATCCACGGAAGCCATTAC
>JBOGVG010000108.1:0-16909 GCA_050692435.1 Actinomycetota bacterium | reverse complement strand
AGGTAGCCGTGGTCCAGGCCTACATCCTGATCCAGACCGAGGTCGGGAAGGCAGCGCAGGTGGCGAAGGACGTCCGGGACATCACGGGTGTGACGGAGGCGGAGGACGTGACCGGGCCCTACGACGTGATCGTCCGGGCGGAGTCCAAGAACGTCGACGAACTGGGCAAGCTGGTCGTGGCTAGGATCCAGTCGGTGCAGGGCATCACCCGCACGCTGACCTGCCCGGTCGTGCACCTGTAAGCCCGGGGACCACATGCCGCGCCCGGCTAGATGACGGTGCCCCGCTTCCGCTCACGGTCGTGCAGTTCCAAGGCCAGCTCCACGAGCCGGTCGATCAGCTCGGGGTAGGACAGCCCCGACGCCTCCCACAGCTTCGGATACATCGAGATCTGCGTGAACCCGGGGATCGTGTTGATCTCGTTCACCAGCAACCCGCCAGTCTGCCGCAGGAAGAAGTCCACGCGGGCCAGCCCGGCGCAGTCGAGGGCCAGGAAGCCCGCCACCGCTAGGCGCTGGGCCTCCTCCAGGGTCTCCGCTGGGATTGGGGCCGGGATAATCAACTCGGCGCCCTCTTCGTCCAGGTACTTCGCCTCATAGCTGTAGAACTCGTGGCCCCGGGGAACGATCTCGCCCGCGACGGAGGCTACCGGGTCGTCGTTGCCGAGCACGGCCACCTCGATCTCGCGCCCGCCTTCCACGGACCGCTCCAGCAAGGCCTTGCGGCCGTACCGGAACGTCTCCTCCAGCGCCCGCCGGAGCTCCCCTGGCTCGTGCACCTTCGTCACGCCGACCGAAGAGCCGAGCGTGGAAGGCTTGGCGAACAGCGGGTACCCGAGATGCGTGGCCCGGGCCTCCACGGCCTCGGGATCTTCCTCCCACTCGCGTTCGTGCACCACCTCGTGCTCGACGACCGGGATCCCGGCCGCCCGGAACAGGACCTTCTGCACGGCCTTGTCCATGCCCACCGCCGAAGCGAGAACGCCGGCGCCCACGTAGGGGACGCCGGCCATCTCCAGGAACCCCTGGATGGAGCCGTCTTCGCCGTGCGGGCCGTGCATCACGGGGAAGACCACGTCGATGGGGGTCCGCGACCCGTCCTCGGCCACCAGGGTCTGGGAGCCGGGCTCCTGGTCCAGGGCGACCTCAGGTCCGGACCGTTCGGTCACCTTCGGAAGCGCTTCCGGGGAGCCGGACGCCAGGGCGGGGGGCCCGCCCGGCATGAGCCGCCAGTGGCCCTGTTTCGTCACGCCGATCGGGACGACCTCGTACCGCTCGGGATCGAGCGCGTCCATCACCGAACGCGCCGAGATCACCGAGATCTCGTGCTCCGCCGAGCGCCCCCCGAACAGGATGACGATCCGCTTCCTCATGCCTTCTCCAGGGCCCGCCCGAAGTCATCGATCAGGTCCTCAACGTCCTCCAGGCCCACGCTCACCCTGATCAGCCCGTCGGCGATCCCCGCCGCCCGGCGGGCCCCCGGGTCAAGCTGCCGATGCGTGGTGGAGGCGGCGTGGCCGACGAAGCTGTGCGTGCCCCCCAGGCTTGTGGCCACCCACGCCACCTCCAGGGCGTCGCAGAACCGCATCCCGGCCTCCACGCCGCCCGCCACCTCGAAGGCCAGCATCCCGCCGAACCCCTTGGGAAGCAACCGTTTTGCCACGTCGCGCTGGGGGTGCGAGGCCAGCCCCGGGAAGTGCACGCGCTCGGCCTTGGGGTGCGCCTCGAGGAACTCGGCGACGGCCTGCGCGTTCCGCGTGTGGCGTTCCATCCGAAGCTCCAGCGTCATCAGCCCCCGCATCGCCAGCCATGCCTCGAAAGGAGCCATGGTGCCGCCGGTCTCGATCACCGCCTCACGGAGCCGCTGCATACCCGTCTCGGACGTGCACACGACGCCGCCGATGAGGTCGTGGTGCCCGCCGATGTACTTCGTGGTCGAGTGGACGACGTACTCGAACCCGAACCGGGCCGGGGTGCACAGGTACGGCGAGGCGAATGTGTTGTCCACGGCGGCCGCCACGCCCGCCGCCCGGCACAGCGCGCCCAGGGCCTCCAGGTCGGCCACGGTGACGGTGGGGTTCGCGATGGTCTCCACGTAGAAGAGCTTCGCCCCGGGCAGCCCGCCGGCCACCGCGTCGGGGTCGTGAGGGTTCACGAACGTCACATCGATCCCGTACCGGGGAAGGACCTTCGTGAACAGCGAGTAGGCGCCGCCGTACAGCTCGCGGCTCGCCACGACCCGGTCGCCCGAGCGCGCCACCGACGTGAGGACGGTGTGGATGGCCGCCATCCCGGATGCGAACGAGAGTGCCGACTCGGTTCCCTCCAGGTCGGCCATCACCTCCTCGAACGCGAGCAACGTGGGGTTCCCGTAGCCGCGCGTGTACGTGTAGCCGGGGCGGCGGAAACTGATGGTCTCCGCATAGTCCTCCGAGGTGGCGAATCGGAACGTGGAGGTCTGGAAGATGGGAACGCTCGGCGTCTCCTGCTCGATCGGAGGTGCCCGGAAGTGGATGGCCCGGGTGCTGAAGCCGCGCTTGCGGTCTTCGCTCATGGAGGGAAGGGTAGCCTCACGTCCACCGATTCGGATACCGGGTACGAAGATCGTCCACCAGCCGGGCGAGCTCCCCCATCAGTTGGTCGGTGAGCGCTCGCACCGTCTTCGGGTCCGGATCCGCGCCGGCGTGTTCGGACGGGACGAATGGGTCTCCGGCCCTGACCCAGATGGGCCGCCCGAACCGCAGGCTCCCCTTCCCCGATCGCAGCCACACATACTGGCCCCCCCACGTGGCGACGGGAACGATCGGCACCCCGGCCATCAGGGAGAGGCGAACCGCCCCGGTCTTCCCCCGCCCCGGCGAGAGGTCCGGGTTCTCGGTCACGCTCGTTCCCTCGGGGTACACCATGACTACCTCGCCCCGCGCCAGAGCCCGGGCCGCGGCCTCCAGAGGGGCCTGGTCGCCGGTGCCCCGGCGGACCGGGATCTGGCCGGCGCCTCGAAGTACCACGCTGAGGAACGGGTTCTCGAACAGCTCCTGCTTGGCCAGGAACCGGGGGCGTCGCCCGGCCCGCACGACGAAGTACCCGTGAGCGAACGGATCGAAGTACGAGAGGTGGTTCCCGGCGACGATGATCGGCCCCACCTGCGGGACCCGGTCCAGGCCTTCCAGGCGCCAGTTGAACCAGAGCTTGAGTGGCGGCACCAGGACGGCCGCGGCGGCACGGTACCAGGGCTCCAGGACGGCTCCCTACGGCCGCCGCACCAGGCGCCAGGCACCCGGCAGGAGCCCCGCCGCCATCAGCAACTTGAGAGTGTCGCCGACCACGAACGGGGCGAGCCCGAGCTCCAGGGCCCGGTCCAGTGGGACGTCCAGGGCCTGCATCAGCCACGGGACGGCGATCGCGTACAGGACGACCTCCCCGATGAACATGGCGCCGATGGCGCCGCGAAGGTCCCGGTCCCACCCCCGGCGGGCCAGGGCGCCCACCGCCGCGGCGGCGGCCACGAAGCCCCACAGGTAGCCCCCGGTCACCGCGGCGAGGCCCAGGTACTCGACCCCGCTGTCGCCGCCGGAGAAGAAGGGGAGCCCGAGCCCGCCCTGGAGCAGGTACAGCCCCATGGACAGCCCGCCCAGGCCCGGGCCGAGCGAGGCCCCCACCAGGAGCACCCCGAGGGTCTGGCCGGTGATCGGGACCGGGGTGAACGGGAGCTTGATCTCCAGTTGGGCCAGGCCGGCCACGAGCCAGCTCCCCACGAAGGCAAGGGCCAGCCGATAGGCCACCTTCGACCTGACCCCGGCCGGCGATGCGGCTATGGCGAGCGTCGTCAACGTCACCTCCATGTGTCCGTGCTTGTGGGCGAAGCGTACGCCCTGCGCGGCACCCACCGTCACCCCTCAAGGCCGGCGTCACGCAATCACCCCCGGTGCCGCAGGCCGGGGTAGCCTTTGGACGGTGCGCGTCATCGCCATCCCCGTCAACTCGCTGTCGAAGGCGAAGAGCAGGCTGGCCCCCGAGCTCACTCCGCTGGAGCGCGGCGCCCTGACCCTGGCCATGTTGGAGGACGTCCTCGACGCCTCGCTCGGCGTGAACGGGTGGGAGACGTGGGTGGTCTCGTCCGACGAGGTCGTCCTGGAGATCGCCGTTCGCCGGGGCGCCCGGTCCGTGGCGGAGGACAAGCCCCCCCTCTCGGCGGCCATCCGCCAGGTCGAGCGCGTGGCCAGGGAACGGGAGGCCGACGCGCTCGCCGTCCTCCCGGGGGACGTGCCGCTGGCTACGACCGACGCGCTCGGATCCGCCCTTCGAACCCTAGGGCCGGTGGTCATCGCCCGGTCCAGCGACGAGGTGGGGACGAACCTCCTGCTCCGCAGGCCGCCGCGAGCCATCCCGGCGCGGTTCGGCCCGGATTCGTTCCGCCGCCACCTCGAGCTGGCCACGGCCAGGGGCCTCCCGGCAGCCGTGGTCGATCGGCGGGAGCTATCGTTCGACCTGGACGTGCCCTCGGATATCCTCACCCTGCTGGCCACGGGGAGACGGGGCCGAACCCGGGCGGTGTGTCTGGAGATGGACCTCGGTGAACGCCTGAGCGCGCACGGGTAGGAGGATCGATGTCGCAGGGCACGATCAGGGACTTCGACGTGGAGAACCGGATCGGGACGCTGCTGATGGACGATCGCACCGAGGTACAGATCGACGCCACATCGGTCGAGGGCGCCGGGATCCGCTACCTGCGGATCGGTCAACGCGTGAAGTTCGACCTGGTGGACGAGGGCGGCAGGAAGGTCGCCCGCACCCTTCGGATCGTCACCTTTGACTAGTCGACCGTATCTTGCGGATCGTCACCTTCGACTCGTCGAGCGTCCCGCCGTCCGGCGTCGCCGCGCCACCAGCTCCTTGAACTCCTTGCCGGGGATGAACCAGGGAAGATCCCGAGCCGGCACCACGATGGGGGTCGCGGGTTTGCGGGGGTTGCGGGCGACGCGCCGGTTGCGCCGCTTCCGCTCGAACGTGCCGAACCCCACCAACGAGACTCGCTCTCCCTTGGAAACCGTCTCACGGATGACCCGGATGGCCGCGTCGACGGTTCGGCCGATCTCCGCCTTGCTGGCGCCCGTCCGCTTGGCGATCTCGGCGATGAGACCGTTCTTGTTCATGGAGCCTCGCCTCCCCTGCCCGATGGTTGCAACGTAACGGCGTTCGGGGTGGTGGTCAATTCCACGGGCAGCTGCCACCATGCGCTCATGAGGAGGACGGTGACCCTCGCCGCGGTGGCGTTGGCGGTGGCCGGATGCTCGACCGGCCAGAGCCGCGACTTCGCGCGGTATTACGATCTGGAGGGGACGTTCAGCACGAACCTCCCTGCCGCGAACGACATCTCGGTGATCCCGCCCCAACCGCCCCAGGACGGGCCGGGGATCGTGGCCGGGGTCGTCTCCGCTCCACCCCAGCCCAGCCCGTCCCCACAGGGCGGGCTGGGCGGTGGGCTGGGCAACTTCGGGGCGCAGACCGAGCCCGCCGACCAGACCGTGTACCGGGCGCTGGCCGTGACCACCGACACGTTCGACGACCTGTCCGAGATGACCCTGTTCTTCCTGACCGGCGACCCGTCCGTGGACGTCCAGGTGGAGCAGCGGGTGCGGCTCGGCGAGGCCGAGGGCAGGCTCATCGTGGCCGACATCGTTCCGGAGGGCCAAGAGGTCGCGAGCGCGGCGGCGGCCTTCTCTTTGGGAGACGACGGCGTCGGCTACATCGTGGTCGCCGTCTTCCCACCGGGGGGCTGGGGCAGCGAACGGTCCGACTTCCTGAAGGTCGTCGACTCGTTCCGCGCCGGGGTTCCCCCGGGCCTGACCACGATCCCACTGGCTTGAGAGGCAGCCCGATCGCATCGAGCGCCCGGCCCGAGCGGCCATAGTTGGCCCGTGAGGTAACGGTAGCCCGACCGTTCGTCGTTTCTGAGCTGGCGGGCAGGGACTCGAACCCCAACTTCCAGGGCCAGAACCTGGCGTCCTACCATTAGACGACCCGCCACCAGCGAACGTCATGCTACCCGGCACCGCTCGTCACGACAGGAGCTGGTGGCGAGCACGATGCTATCCATGGGGTCTGGCATGAACGTGGGCTCAACCGTCGGACACGAAGTGGCCGCAATAGCAGGATCCGGCGGCGGCGGGCGACACCGTGTCGTGATCGTCGGCGGCGGCTTCGGCGGCCTGGCGTGCGCCCGCGCCCTCGATGGCGAGCCGGTGGACGTCCTGCTCCTCGACCGGCGCAACTATCATCTGTTCACGCCGCTCCTGTACCAGGTGGCGACGGCACTCCTCAACCCCTCGGACATCGCCTATCCGCTGCACCGCGCGTTCCGCCGGTCACGCAACGTGCGGTTCCGCCAGGCCGCCGTGACCGACGTGGACCTCGACCGGAAGGTCGTACGCACCAGTTCCGGCGACCCGCTCCCCTACGACGCGCTGGTCCTGGCCACCGGCAGCGCGAACGACTACTTCGGGAACGCCGAGCTCGCCACGCGGACCATCGGGATGAAGGAGCTCGGCGAAGCGATGCGGCTGCGGAACCACGTCCTGGCCTGTCTCGAGCACGCGTCACAATCCTCGTCCGTCGAGGAGCGGCGGGTGTGGCTCACGTTCGTCATCGTGGGAGGCGGGCCGACCGGCGTCGAGTACGCGGGCGCGCTGGCCGAGCTCCTGCGGCTCGTGCTGGGGAGGGACTTCCCCGACCTCCCGCCCGGGCTGGCCCGGATCGTCGTGGTCGAGGGGCGGGACCGGCTGCTCGGCGCGTTCCATCCGAAGCTCGGCGAGTACGCTGAACGGATCCTTCGCGACCGGGGGATCGAGGTCCGAACCTCGGTCCTGGTGGAGAAGGCCACCGAGGAGCAGGTCGTCCTGTCCTCCGACGAAGAGATCCTCAGCCGCACGGTCGTGTGGTCGGCGGGGGTCCGGCCCGAGGACCCGGTCCGGACGCCCCACGCGCCCCGGAACCGCTCCCGGCGCCTGGAGGTGGACGGCCATCTCCGCCTGGCCGGAAGGTCCGACGTGTACGTGATCGGCGACGCCGCGTCGGTGACCCACCGGGGCGGCGAGCTGGCCATGCTCGCGCCACCGGCCATGCAGGAAGGGCGGTACGTGGCCCGGTCCATCCGGGACCGGGTGCGGGGCGTCCCCGCTCGGGGACCGTTCCGGTACCGGGACAAGGGCACCATGGCCACCATCGGGCGGAACGCCGCGGTGGCCGACGTGCGTGGTGTCCGGCTCCGGGGCTTCCCCGGGTGGGTGGTCTGGCTCGTCGTCCACATCTACTACCTCATCGGCTTCCGGAACCGACTGGCGGTCCTGTGGTCGTGGGGATGGGACTACCTCCGGCGCGACCGCCCCATCCGCCTGATCATCCGGAGCCACGGGGACCCGCTGGCCGACCAGTTCGAGTCGGGACCCTCGGGCCCGAACGACATCACGAAGACCTGAGCCCGCTGGTCAGCCTGGCGACTTCGTGGGATGCGCATGATCGTGCACGTGCGCCTCCCGGCGGTGCTCCTTCTCCACATCCTTGTGGGGGACATGCACGTGGTCCACCGCCGGGTGATTGTGCGCGTGGTCGTGGGTGGACAGCAGGTGTGTCCAGTTCTCCCCCTTGTGCATGTAGTGGGTGATGTGGAAGTGCTTGTGGCCGTGTTCAAGGGTTTCGTGCTGGTGATGCTGGGGCTCGACCGGCATCGCTCATCCCCCTCGTCTCTCGTTTCACCCGGTCGGTCCACCGTACCCACCCGCCATGGTCTTCCGCAAGCCGCCCCATCGTGGCCAGGCGAACGCGCGAGAGCCGCGTTCCGTCCGCTCGCTACTGGGTCTCCATCAGCCCCTTGAGCTTCCGAAGGTTCGTCGCCACCGCATCGCGGATCCGGCCGGCCGCGATCGGTGCGAGGAGCTTCACCGCGCCGCGGGCCTGGAGATCGGCCTCGTTGATGACTCGGGTCCCACCCTCGGCCGGTTCGAGCTCGTAGCTCAGCTCCCCTTCGAACGGCCCAAGCCCCCCGCGGATCGCCAGCCGCAGGCCTGGCTCGAACACGACTACCTCGAAGGTCTCCTCACTCTTCGTTGGCAAGGACCGCACCTGCCGGTACGTCGTGCCCACCTGTACCGGCCCCTCCGACGTCTTGTGCGTCTCGACGATCGCGTCGTTCCACCGCGGAACGTTCTCGAAGTCGGCGAGGAACTCGAAGACCTCGCGAGGGGAACGCCGGATCATGACCGTGTTACGGAATCGCATCCGTCACCCGTTGCCGGCCATCGTGAGGGCCATGAGGGCCTTGCCGGTGTGCAGGCGGTTCTCGGCCTCGTCGTAGACCACCGAGTGCGGGCCGTCGATGACCTCGTCGGTGACCTCGCTCCCTCGGTCGGCCGGGAGGCAGTGCATGTACAGGGAGTCCGGCCTGGCCAACGACATCCGCCGCGCGTCGCAGATCCAGTCCCGGTACTTGGCGGCGTCGGCCAGGGCCGCCCGCTCGTCGGTGAACAGGTCCAGGCGGCCCCAGGACTTCGGGTACACCACGTCGGCCCCTTCGAACGCGGCGTCCATGTCGTCCGCGAACGTGATCTTCCCGCCACCGGCCGCCGCGGCCTCCTCGGCCCGCTTCACCACCTCCGGCATGAGGTCGAATCCCGGCGGGTGCGCCAGTACCACGTCGATCCCGAACCGGGGCAACAGCATCAGCAGGCCCTGGGGCACCGAGAGCGGTTTCGCGTAGGAGGGGGCGAACGCCCACGACACCGCCACACGAAGGCCGCGGAGGTCCCGCCCGCGCCGCTCCCGCAGCGTCATCAGGTCGGCCAGGGTCTGGGTGGGGTGGTCCACGTCGCACTGGAGGTTGATGACGGGGATGTCCGCCCACCTCGCCACCTCGCGCATGTAGGCGTTCCCCTCGTACGGCACGAGATCGTGGCGGATGGCCAGGCCGTGCCCGTACCGCGACAGGATGACGCCCATGTCCTTGGGGCTCTCGCCGTGCGCCACCTGTGTCTTCTCCGCGTCGAGGAAGTGCGCGTGCCCGCCGAGCTGGGTCATGCCGGCCTCGAACGCGTTCCGCGTTCGCGTGGACTTGTCCAGGAACAGCATGAACAGCGTCTTCTCCGGCAGCAATCGGTGGGGCGCGCCTCGGGCGAATGCTTCCTTCAGCTCCGAGGAGACGGCCAGGGCCTCGTCGATCTCCTCGGTGGTCCAATCCAGGGTCTCGATGTAGTCGCGGCCCCCAAGCGCGGCGCGGTCGGTCACTTCCGTCCTTCCCCCGACTGCCCGATCTCGCTCTGCACGGCGTCCTGCCCGAAGTACGTCGGAATGGGCTCCGGTCCCGGAACATCGGGGACGGGAGCCCATTCCGCGTTCGAAACCGGGGGGCGAAGGCCCACGATGTCGTCGGGGCGCACCGGCGCCCGGTTCAGCTCCCGGCCGGTGGCGTCGCGGATGGCCGCGACGATCGCTGCGGGAGCCACGATCGTCGCGCTCTCCCCCACGCCCTTCACGCCGTAGGGAACGTCCGGCTCTGGGTCTTCCACGACCTCCGTGATAACCGTCGGCATGTCGAGGATGGTGGGGATCAGGTAGTCGGTGAACGACGCGTTCTTGATCAGGCCGTCCTCCACCTGGATCTCCTCCAGGACCGCGAGCCCGAGGCCCATGGCCGTGCCGCCCTCGCTCTGGCCCTCCACCCCCTGCGGGTTCACGGACCGGCCCGGATCCATGGCCGAGGACACGTGCACCACCCGCACCAACCCCAGCCCTTCGTCCACCTCCACCACCGCCCGCTGCGCGCAGAACGAGAACATGACGTGGACGTCGCCCTGCCCGAGCTGGTTCATCTCCGTGGTCCGGCGATGGCGGAACACCCGGGTGGCGGTGATGGGCTCCTGCACGAAATCCCGAACCTCCCCCACCGGCGTGCCGTCCGACAGGATCACCCCGTCCTCCACCGCCAGCTCGCCCTGGGGCTTCACCGCCGCCCGGACCCGCCCGAACAGCTCCTCCTTGACCGCCAGGCAGGCGAGCTGGACGGCACCGCCGCCCATCAGCGTCTGGCGCGACGCGGAGGTGGAACCGGCCGAGTCCACCTGCGTGTCGGCCAGGTGCAGCCGCACGTCGCCGATGCCGAGCTCGGTCCGGGCCACCTGCACCATGACCGTCGACAGCCCCTCGCCGCACTCCACGCCGGCGCTGTGGACCTCGGCCACCGGCCCCTCGGGCCCGGCCAACAGGCTGACCCGGGCTTCGTGAAAGTCGTCGAACCCCTCGCTGTAGGCGACGTTCTTGTAGCCAACGGCGAACCCCACGCCGCGCTGAAGCGACTCGCCCCGGCTCACGTTGCCGGCGCCGCCGGGGAACGTGATGGGCTCTCGGATCCCCGCCGGCTCCTCGTCCGGGGGTATGGGGATGGTCCGAGCGCGTTCGATCAGCTCACGGACCGGCGCGCTCCCCCCGATGACCTGGCCCGTGGGGAGCACCGACCCGGTCTTCACCGCGTTCAGCAGGCGGAGCTCCACCGGGTCCATCCCCAGGGCCGCGGCCATCTTGTCCATCTGGGCCTCGTGGGCGAAGCACACCTGGGGGGCCCCGAACCCGCGCATCGCTCCGCACGGCGGGTTGTTCGTGTATAGGGCCGTCCCCTCGAGGAGCGCGTTCGGCACCTCGTAGGGGCCGGCGGCGAAGGTGGTGGCGTTGCCGATCACCGCGGTCGAGGACGACGCGAACGCGCCGCCGTCGACCAGGATCCGAGCCCGGACGTTCACCAATCGCCCCTCCCTTGTGGCGCCGGTCCGCATCCAGATCCGCGATGGATGCCGGTGGACGTGGGCCAGGAACGACTCCGCCCGGTCGTAGGACATCTTCACCGCCCGGCCCGTGTGAAGGGCCAGCATGCACGCGTGGATGTGCATGTGGAGGTCCTCCCGGGAGCCGAACGCGCCGCCAACGCCGGCCAGGTACAGGCGCACCTTCGTTTCCGGCAACCCCAGGCAGGGCGCGATCTGCTTCCGGTCCACGTGCAGCCACTGGGTGGAGACGTGAAGGTCCACGCCGCCGTCCTCGGCCGGGACGGCCAGGCCGGCCTCGGGGCCCAGGGCCGCCTGGTCCTGCATGCCGGTCTCGTAGTAGCCCTCCACCCACACGTCGGCCTCGGCGTCGGGATCGCCGTGGACGATCCGGACGTGTCGAAGCACGTTGCCCCACTCGTGGATCCGGGGCCCTTCGATCGAGAGCGCCTCCTCCATGTTCGTGACCGGCGGCAATACCTCGTAGTCGACGGCGATCCGCCCGGCGGCTCGCCGGGCCAGCTCGGGGGTCTCGGCGGCCACCACGGCCACCGGCTGGCCCGCGTACAGCACGTGGTCGGAGGCCAGCACGGGCTGGTCGGCGAACTCCAGCCCATAGGTCTTCTTGCCCGGGACGTCGTCGGCGAGGAGGACGGCATGCACCCCCGGCGTGGCGATCGCCTGCGAGATCTCGATCGACCGGATCCGAGCGTGGGGGTGGGGGCTCCGAACGGTATGGCCCCACAGCATGTCGTCGTGCCACAGGTCGCTTCCGTAGGCGAACTCGCCCTTCACCTTCGGCTCGCCGTCCACCCGGCGGACGCTCTCGCCGACTCCCTCCCGCAGCCGCTCCCCGACCCACATGCTCATGGCGGACCCTTGGCGGCGATCCGGCGCGCCTCGCGGTGCCCCTCGAGGGCGATCTCGTCCTCGTCCGCAGTCACCAGGCGGCCGTCCAGAACGACCGGGCGGCCCTCCACGAACAGGTGCCGGACCCGCTGCGGCGCGCAGAGCACCACGGCAGCCACCGGATCCCCGTCCGCCCCGGCATGAGCCAGGTCGTCGATCTCGAACAGCGCGACGTCCCCCCGTTTGCCGGGCTCCAGCGACCCAATGTCGTCGCCCCGCCCCAGGCAGGCGGCCCCGCCCCGGGTGGCCACCCGCAGGAGGTCTCTGGCGCTCGGACCCCCATCGGTCCCGCTCGCCCGAGTGACCAGCAACCCCTGGCGGACCTCGGCGAGGAGGCTGCCGGCGTCGTTTGAGGCCGAGCCGTCGGTCCCCAGCCCGACCGCGGCGCCCTCGCGCAGCAGCGCGCGGGCGGGGGCGATCCCCGAGCCCAGCCGGAGGTTCGACGAGGGGCACCAAGCCACGCCGGTCCCGGTCTCCGCAAGCCGGCGCACGTCCTTGTCGTCGAGGTGCACGCAGTGGGCCAGCCACACGTCCGGCCCCAGCCAACCCCAGTCGTCCAGCAATTCGAGCGGCCGGCGGCCAAAGTTCTCCAGGCAGAACGCCTCCTCGTCCACGGTCTCGGCGATGTGCGTGTGCATGCGGACGCCGAGCGACCGGGCCATCGCGGCCGACTCGCGCATCAGGCGTTCGGTCACCGAGAACGGCGAGCACGGCGCCACGGCGACGCGCCGCATCGACCCCGGTACGGGGTCGTGGTGGCGGGTCACCGCCTCCTCCGCGGCGGCCAGCGCATCGTCGGTGTCCTCGACCACCGAGTCAGGCGGCAGCCCACCGCGGGACTGGCCGAGGTCCATCGAACCTCGGCACGGGTGGAACCGCAGGCCGAGCTCCGCCGCCGCGTCGATCTCCGTCTCCAGGATCCCGGCCCGGCCCGGCGGGAAGAGATAGTGGTGGTCGGTGGTGGTGGTGCATCCGGAGAGCGCGAGCTCCGCAAGGCCGAGACGGGCCGCGGCACGCTCCCATTCGACGTCCACGCCGGCCCACACCGGGTACAGCTCCCGAAGCCACCCGAACAGCCCCTGGTCCTGGGCCCTGGCCCGGGTGAGGACCTGATACAGGTGGTGATGGGTGTTCACCAGGCCGGGCAGGGCGACCGCGCCCGTCCCGTCCACCCGCTCGTCCGCATCGGGCGGCGGGCCTGACCCCGCCCACGCCACCACGCCGTCATCGATCAAGATGGATCCGCCGGGGATCTCGGTCCCGGCGTCGTCCATCGTGGCCACGACCTCGCAGCCCTCGATCAGGATCCGGCTCACCAGGCGCCCTCCCGTTTCCGCCCCGCCGCGAGCTGGACCGCGTCGATGATCTTCTGGTAGCCGGTGCACCGGCACAGGTTGCCCGAGAGCGCCTCGCGGACCGTGGCGTCTGTGGGCGAGGCATCGTGATCCAGCAGGTCGGCCACGGCCACGACCAGCCCCGGCGTGCAGAACCCGCACTGGACCGCGCCGGCTTCCAGGAAAGCCTCCTGTACCGGGTGCAGGCCCGACGCACCGAGCGACTCGACCGTGCGGACCTCGCGCTCGTGAGCCTGGGCTGCGAGCACCAGGCAGGAACACACCAGCTCCCCGTCCAGCCACACCGAGCACGATCCGCACTCGCCCTGCTCGCACGCGTTCTTCGAGCCCCAGAGCCCGAACTCCTCGCGAACCGCGAACAGCAGGCTCGAACCTGGCCACACGTCGGTTTCGCGCCACTCGCCGTTCACGCGTACCCGGATCAGCACGCCGCCGTCCTTCGCCTCCTCTCAGCGATCTGCCTTCGGCAGACCGCTTCGACCAGGGGGAATGCAGCGGCCTGGTCCGCTTCGCTTCGCTCCGCGGGGCTGCTGCCCCCCTGGACCCCCTCTTGCGTCACGAGACCAATGCCTCCTCGGCCCGCTCGTCCAGGGCCCACCCCAGTGCGCGCTGGCCCAGGACCCGGCAGGCGTGTCGCCGGTACTCCGCCGTGCCGCGGACGTCGTCGATGGGGGTCGCGGCAGCCGCCACCAGTTCGCCGAATCCCTCCACGTCCTCGGGCGGAACCGGCGCCGAGGCGTCCCCCCACGTGCCCGCCCGGGCCAGCGCGTCCGCCACGAAGGCCTCGGCGTCCGGCGCCCGGAGCACGTTCGGGCCCACCGAGCCGAGCGCGACTCGCACGGTCCGCGTCTCATCGTCCATCACCAGGCACAGGCTGGCCACCGCGATCACCATGGCGTTTCGGGTCCCGACCTTGGAGAAGGACTGGGGTCCGCGAACGACCGGCCACCGCGTCCCCAGGATCAGCTCGTCCGGGGCGAGCGCGTTCCGCTTCGGTCCGAGGAGGAACGCCTGCCACGGCACGGAGCGGACCCGGCCGCCTGCGGCGATCAGCTCGACCTCCCCGTCGTGCGCGGCCACCACCGGCAGCGCGTCGCCGGCGGGGGAGGCCGTCCCCAGGTTCCCGCCGATGGTGCCGCGGTTTCGGATCTGGGGCGACCCCACCGAGCGCGAGGCCTGGACCAGCGCCCGCATCTCGGGGAGCTCGTGCAGGATCCGCGTGTAGGTCACCCCCGCCCCGACGAACAGGTGGCCGTCCTCCCGCCGCAACACCTGGAGCTCCGGAACCCGCGACAGGTCGATCATCGCTTGCGGCCGGGCGTGGTCGAAGTTCAGCTCGACCATCAGGTCGGTCCCCCCCGCGATGGGCACGGCCTCGGGGTGCGCCTCCTTCGCCTCGAGGGCCTCCTCGAGGGTCCGGGGCAGCAGGACCTCCATCAGAACTTGCCCTCGGCAAACGCGTCGATCATCGCGTTCACGTCGTCGCCCAGCGGGTACAGGACGGGGCACGTGCACCCGGCCTCGGCGTACTCGCGCACCTTGGCCCGGCACTCGGCCGGCGTGCCGGAGGCAGTGATCATCTGCACCACCTCGTCGGGCACGAGCTTCATCGCCCGGTGGATCTCCTCCTCGGACGCGGGCCAGGTGAGGACCTTGCCGATCTCGTTGAGCAACGACTGGTCCACGCCGCTCGCCTTCCCGATGTGCGGCTGTTGCCCCAGGTACTGGGTCACGAGCTCGCGCGCGCGATCCAGGGCCCGTTCTCGGTCCTCGTCCAGCGAGCACACCACGAGCTGCGGCCGGTCGACGTCCTCCACGCTCCGCCCGGACCGGGCGGCGCCGGCCGCCAGGCGGTCGAGGGCCGTGGCGTTGTACCTCGGCCCCACCAGGTAGTTGAGCAGGACGCCGTCGCCGATCTCGCCGGCCAGCTCCATCATCTTCATACCGGTGGCCCCGACGTAGATGGGGACGTTCCGGGGCGAGCGGTCCCCGTGGACGATGTCGATCTCGATGTCCTCCACGTCCACGAACTCGCCGTGGAACGTGACTCGCTCCATCGCCATCAGCCGCCGCGCCGTCTCCACCATCTCGCGCATGGCCGTGAGCGGCTTCCGCCGGTCCACACCGACCTTCGACGCGAGGGGCTCCCACCATGCTCCGATGCCCAGCATCACCCGACCCGGTGCGAGGTCGTCGAGCGTGACGAACGTCGCAGCGAGCAGGCCCACGTTCCGGGTCCAGGAGTTCACGACGCCGGAGCCCACCTTGATCCGGTCCGTCGTAGCGGCGAAGGCGGCCATCGGCACGGTGGCCTCCCGGACCAGGCGGCTCTCGGCCTGCCACACCGCTTCGAACCCCCGCTCCTCCGCATACCGCACGTACCCGATGCCGTCGCGGATGGGGTGCTTGTCCTGGAGGTACAGGGCCACCCGCCCCTCGCTTCTGACCGCCACGTCTCGCTATCCCCCTTCCGGCTGGAACGGATGCGCGGGAATCTCGTCCATCCGCCGCCACAGCCGTGCCGCTTGCTCCCTGGCCTTTGCCGTGACCTCTTCCTGGTCCACCCGGGTGAGGAGGCGGTCCGCCACCACCATCTCGCCCGCCACCATCACGTCGCGGACGTGGTGGGCACCCATGCCGAACAGCCAGTGCCACGGGACGTTCGCATCGGTGGCCGGCGTGACGTCGGTGTACTCCAGGACCACCAGGTCGGCCGGCGCGCCCGGCTCGATCCGCCCCATCCCGGTCTCCCCGAAGGCCCGGCCCGCCACAGCCGCGCCCCGGGCCAACCGGACCAGCGGCCACGACGCCGAGGCGGACACGCTCTCCTCCCGGAACCGCCAATACGCCGTCTTGGACTCGGCGAACATGTCGGCGCCGATCCCGTCGGTGCCGAGTGCCACCCCCGCGCCCAGGGCCGCGACCGGCGCGCGCCCAACCGAGTTGTTCATGTTCGAGCGGGGGTTGTGGGCCACGGTGGCCTCGGCGTCGCGGATGGCCTCGATCTCCCCGGCGTCGACGTGCACGCAGTGGGCCAGGAGCGCGCCCTCGCCCAGCACCCCCTGCCGGGCCAGCCGGTCCACCACGCGCTCCTTGAACCGGGCTTGGGCGTCACGCTCGTCGGCCGCGTCCTCGGCCACGTGGACGTGGACGCCGACCCTGCCGTCGCGGGCGACCTCCGCGCAGGCCGCGATTGTCTCCTCGCTCAGCGTGAACGACGCGTGCGCGCCCACCATGCCCCGCGCGAGCGGCCAGCCCGCCTTCAGGAACCGGCGGTTCTCCTCCATGCCCGCGACGGCTCGCTCCGGACCGTCGCGATCGGTCACCTCGTAGCAGAGCACCGAGCGCAGGCCGATCTCGTCCAGTGCCTCCGCGATCACGTCGAGCGATCCCTCGATCGCGTTCGGCGACGCGTGGTGGTCGACCAACGTCGTCGTCCCGGTGAGCAGTGCGTCCATCCCTCCGGCCAGGGCCGAGCCTCGGACCCCGTCCGCATCGAGCGCGCGGTCCAGTCGCCACCACACCCGCTGGAGGATCTGGACGAAGTTGGCGGGCGGCTCGAGGGCGTACGGCATCCCGCGCGCGAGCGCGGAGTACAGGTGCATGTGGGCGTTGACGTTCCCCGGGATGACCAGGCAGCCGGTGCAGTCGACCCGCGTCGCGCCCTCGGGCGCCGCTCCCAGGCCGATGACACGCTCGCCGTCGACGACCACGTCCGCCCGCGAGAGCGCGGGCGGGTCGAGCGACGCGAGGACGGTCCCCCCGGTGAGCGCGACCGTCATCGCGCTCCTCCTACGCGCCCCGCGAGGCCGCCGCCAGCTTGGGCACCGCGGCCCGGGCC